>DATDZM010000001.1:0-3826 GCA_036516815.1 Minisyncoccota bacterium
TATCTGGAGCCAGAGCTGTTCGTCGGGAGAAATGGAGCCTAAAAGCTCAATGATAGAAGTAATCGGGTCGGTTTTTTGTTCCTCCTCCGTGGCGAGCTCATGAAGACCGTAATCAATGTAAGTTTTGAGCGGATACGGGTCAGGCTTGGCGAGGACAAACTCCATGCCGTCCGTATCGTAATCAGGATGCAATCTTCCTCCGATTACGACGGCTTTTGTGTAATCTTCCACCTCAACCACTTCCACGTCCGGGTATTGGGCGTAAAGCTGGGCAGAGATGATATTTTTTACTATCCTAGGGGTGTAGATATAAAAATGGACCTGACCACCGAGGCTTACAATCTCTAGGCTGTGCCATGTGCGAGTGAACCCCTGCCAGAATCTCTCAACGAGATTGCCATCTTTCGTAAGATGGATGGCGTTCAGGAACACTTCAATCGCCTTCGGACTTTTTGAAATATCCCGGGGGACTTTAATCTCAAGGAGCACCCAGTTGATGTCGGCGATAAAATTAGCCCGAACGTAATAAACCCATATTTTCCAAAAAAAGTAGACGAGGATAATCGGCAACCAAAAATAAAACGTCCCCCAAACGGCGTTTGATAAGAAATCCCGAAGGAATCCTTGGGCTTCAGGTGAAGGCATTATGAGAGAGTATAATTTTTGGCGGTGTTTCTTTTAAAATAATCTTTATTCTGCAAGTTGACAAGAATAGTGTTCTCTTTGACGTAACGCTCCTTCAAGACCCGCTTGATAATCTCTTCCTTTGAGAGGGGACCCGAACCTTTTATAATATCTCGGATGACCTCCCGTATTACCCCCGGCTTATACCCCCATTCGTTCAAGGCATAGAGACCCCTGCCGACAAGAATAAACCTCTCATCTTTTATGAGCTCGTTGTGGACTGTCTCCGGATGCGCCTTCCTCGTAAATAATTCAGAGATGGATTTCGTCACTTCAGAGAAATGCATTGGCGACCCTTGCTTTTTTAAGACAAGAAATGCCAAGTCTCTCATACCACGCGGCTTGATGCTGGGGGAAGAAACGTGTCCCCATTCGCCCAGAATATTTCTGAAAACAATTTTAGAGATTGTGAGCCAAGATCGGACTATTTCCTCTTCTATCTCGGCGCTCATTTTCTCGGAAAATAACCTCTTGAGGTAAGGAATCATTTCCCCCTCCGGTATGAGCTCCTCCCTCTTCAACTTCTTATGAAGAGAGCCCAAAACACTCCGCACTTCTTCAGCCCTTTTTGTGTCAATGGTCCAGATGTGCGAAAATTCATCGTCCTCCTTAATCTTTTCAAAGTCGCTCCCAAGAACAAGGAGAAAGTGCAGGTGATTCTTTGACGCTTCGTCGGGGGCAAGGCGGCCCAAAATGTGGTCTTCGGCGGCAACTCTGCCATGCTCCTCCAAAATGCTTTTTAGCTCCGTAAGAACATTTTGTATTGAAGCAAAGGGGGCGCCCTTACGTATGGAATTCAGGGAAGCATTCTCAATCTGACGCACCCTTTCACGGGTGATGCTGTAGACGTTACCGATTGCCTCTAGTGTTTTCTCCTCTACTTCTTCCCCTATGCCAAAGCGAGAGAGGATAACATTTCTCGCTCGATCATCAAGGTTTGAAACCAGTTTCCTCGTAATCTGCGCTGGTCTAAAGCTAAGTGTAACCATAAGACTCTATTGCATTTAAAATAACATAGGGGGTTTAAAGAGTCAACTATCTCTCTCTAGTGACAAAATTGATAAGTTTATTAGGGACAAATATAACATTGTTGAGCCTTTTATCCACAAGATAATTTTTTACCTTCTCTCTCTCCAAACAGAGCTTTTTTGCCTCATTTTCATTAAGTCCATAGGGCGCTTTTACCTGGTCTCTTACTCTGCCGTCCACTTGGATGATCAAGGCAAAGGTGCTCTGACTAATTTTTTTACTGTCGTAGATGGGCCATGAGTGAAGGGCAAGAGACTTCCCCTCCCCCGCTTGACTCCAAAGCTCCTCGGAGATATGGGGAGCGAACGGATAGAGAAGTTGGAGGAATATCCTGTAGTATGTTACCGGTATCGCTTCTCCTCTTTCAAGTTCGTTTAAAAATACCATGAGCTGTGATACGGCAGTATTAAATTTCATATTCTCAATATCTTCACTTACTTTCTTTATTGTCTGATGCGCCAGTGTTTCTAATTCCTCGTCCACTTTTAATTTTCCGTTTGTCACTTTCTTCTGTAATCGCCAGACTCTTTCCAAAAACTTTCTTGACCCCGCGACACTATCGGCACTCCAAGCTATCGCTTGGTCAAAGGGTCCCATAAACATCTCATAGACTCGCAAAGTGTCCGCGCCATAAATCTTTACTATGCTGTCGGGGCTAACAATATTCCCTTTTGACTTGGACATCTTCTCCCCGCCCGCGGCTAAAATTAATCCATGGGAAGTTCTTTTCGTGTAAGGCTCCACCCCGGGCACTAGCTTCAAATCAAATAAAAACTTGTGCCAAAAGCGCGAGTAAAGGAGGTGAAGAGTGGTATGTTCCATACCACCGTTATACCAGTCTACCCCCAGCCAATAATTCATTTTTTTCTTGCTCGCGAATTCCTTTTTATTTTGGGGGTCAGTGTACCGCAAGTAGTACCATGAGGACCCTGCCCAGTTGGGCATTGTGTCCGTCTCGCGTCTAGCTTTACCCCCGCACTCTGGACACCTTGTCTCTACCCAATTTTTAATTGAAGCTAAAGGAGACTCTCCGCTCTCGGTCGGCTTGAAGTTTTTAACATCCGGCAATTTCACAGGCAAATCTTTTTCGGGGACGGCAATCCATTTCCCCTCCGTCTCGCAGAACACAAGTGGAATAGGCTCTCCCCAATATCTTTGGCGCGAAAATATCCAATCACGAAGTTTGTACTGCACGGATTTTTCTCCGAACTCTTTTGTAATAAGCTCACCGGCCTTCGCAAGGAGCATTCCCGAATATTTTCCAGAGTTTATTAAGACCCCTTCCGATATCGCTTCTTTTACTCGCAGGCTGTATTTTTTGGCGAACTCAAGGTCTCGCTCGTCATGCGCTGGCACTCCCATAATAGCCCCTGTGCCGATGTTACCAAGGACATAATTTACGACCCATACCGGCAATTCCTCTCCACTTGCCGGATTTATGGCTGTAATACCGGCGGGGATTCCATATTTTTCTGGATTTTCTTTAAATGATTTTTCTCGTGCGCGCTTGGATAATAATTTCTCAACAAACTTTTTAACTTCTGGAGAAGTCTGCCGCCCCATATCCAGCCATTTTTGGGCGAGTTCGGCGGAGATTGCCAAGAATGTCGCGCCAAAGATGGTGTCTGGTCTGGTGGTAAAAACATCTATAGCTTTTAGTTGCTGGCTCTGGCTATTAGTTGTTAGCTTCTTAAAGTTAGAAGCTAGAAGCTGAAAGCTAATAACCGTTCCCTCGCTTCTCCCAATCCAGTTTCTTTGCTGAATTTTTATGCGCTCCAAATAATCAACTCTGTCTAAATCTTTATCCAGTCTGTCGGCGTATTTTGTTATGGCGAGTATCCACTGCTCCTTCTCTCTTCTTTCAGTCGGCCCCCCGCATCTCTCGCATCTCTCATTCACCACTTCCTCATTTGCAAGACCAATTTTACAATTCAAGCACCAGTTGATAGGCATCTTCGCTTTATAGGCCAACCCCCGTTTGAAAAATTGGAGGAATATCCACTGCGTCCATTTGTAATAGTCAGGGTCGCTCGTGTTTATCTCCCGCGTCCAATCAAAAGAGAATCCGAGTAACTTCAACTGACGGCGAAAATTATCGGTATTTTTTCTCGTA
>DATDZM010000002.1:0-6393 GCA_036516815.1 Minisyncoccota bacterium
TCGGTTCTCAAGAGTCAGACCTAGAGAGGGGAAAAATCTCTTTTGAGTCCCCCCTGGGGAACGCCCTAATGAATAAGAAAAAGGGAGACGAGGTAAGCCTCAATAACCATAAAGGGGAGACCATTTATCATATTTTAGAGGTAAGCTGATTTTTAATATGTCTTCGTTTGAAGAAATAAGAGACGAACGGGTGAAGAAGCTGAAAACTCTGGAGGGGCAGGGAATAAATCCATTTCCTATTTCGACTGAACGCGATTATTCTATAAATGAGGTTAAGAAAAATTTCTCAAAGTTAGCCAAGAGGAAAAAGCCCCTGACCATCGTCGGCAGGACCCTCTCTCTCCGCGAGCACGGCGGGTCTGTTTTTTTAGACATTTTTGACAGCTCGCAAATTCAGGCTTATCTGAAGAGAGATAAAGTCGGGGACGGGGCGTTTAAGTTATTTATGGGCACCGTTGATGTGGGAGATTTCTTGGAACTCCGGGGAAATCTTTTTCTCACCAGGCGAGGAGAGCAAACGTTAAATGTCAGTTTTTGGAAAATAATCGCTAAAAGCTTGCGCCCTTTGCCGGAGAAATGGCACGGCTTGCAGGACATTGAGGAACGCTTCAGGAAAAGGTATCTGGATCTCTTAATGAATAAAGAGGTGAGGGATCGTTTTGCCGCGCGCTCGCAAATTATAAAAGAGATAAGAGTTTTTTTTGACAGGCACGGCTATATTGAGGTAGAGACTCCCATTCTTCAAACACTCCCCGGAGGCGCCACGGCAGAGCCATTTGTCACTCATCATAACGCCCTCAATCAAAACTTCTATTTGCGCATCGCCCAAGAGTTATATTTAAAGAAGCTTCTCGTGGGCGGACTTGAACGGGTTTATGAAATCGGGCGGATTTTCAGGAACGAAGGAATTGACACAACGCATAATCCGGAATTTACCATGCTTGAGTCTCAAGAAGCCTACGCGGACGCTAAAAGCCAGATGGAATTTATAGAAGACTTGATGAAGTATATTGTGAAGAAGATCTTCGGAAAGACAAAAATTATTCGCGGGGGAGAAACAATAGATTTTTCTAAAAAATTTTCCGTCATTCCATTTCTTGAGTTTCTGAAACGACACGCCCTGATTCCAAAACCAGAGACAGCCACCAAAAAAGAGCTTTCCGACAAAGCCGCTCAACTTGGCATTAAAGTTTACGAGGGAGACGCGCCAGAGAAGATTATGGATAATATTTATAAAAAGATATGCCGTCCAAAACTTGTCCAGCCGACGTTTATTATTGATTACCCGGTTGCCTTTAACCCGTTTGCTAAAAGAAAAGAAGATAACCCCACTCTCATAGACCGCTTTCAGCTTGTCGTGGGGGGAATTGAAATCGTAAACGCCTTTTCGGAATTAAATAATCCAGTGGATCAAAAGGAACGTTATTTGGAGCAAGATAAAAAAAGAGAAGGGGGTGAACACGAAATCTCCCCGAGCGACGAGGATTATTTGGAAGCTATGGAATATGGCATGCCGCCGAATGGAGGCATCGGCATAGGCATTGACCGCCTTGTGATGTTCCTCACAGACACAAAAAATATAAAGGAAGTCATCCTCTTCCCAACCCTAAAACCTAAAAGCTGAATTTAGTGTCCTAAGTTTGGCTTAGGACACCCACAACACCCCCGTGCTTTATGAGTGCGGGGGTATTGTTTTTGGACTACAAAAGTTATGAACAGCTGTGGATAACTTTATTTAGCATATGTTTATAAGTGGTGTATAGTGTCATGGAAGTGGGGAAAAGTGGTGCAGTTTTCCACAAGTGTGGATAAGTTAAAAAAACATTATCAAACTTATGTTTATTGGTGAATACAAACACACACTTGACCCTAAAAAGAGATTATCTGTACCTTCAAAGTTTAGGAAGGCTCTAGGAGAGAAAGTGGTAATAACGAGAGGCCTTGATGCTTGCCTCTTCCTTTATACCTGGAGCGAGTGGGAGAAGGTGGCGGAAAAGTTAAGCACTTTGCCCACAGGACAAACGGAGACAAGAGATTTTGTAAGGCTAATGCTCTCCGGTGCGCATGACGTAGAGCTTGATTCGTTGGGGAGAGTGCTTATACCGGATCACCTTAAAGAATTTGCCGGGCTTAAAGAGAAAGTGGTGATAGCCGGACTATACAGGCGAATTGAAATCTGGGACGAATCCCGCTGGAGCTCATATAAAGAGAGGGTGGAGAAGGAGACGGATCGTTTAGCGGAGAAGCTTGGTAACATCGGAGCATTTTAGATGCACATTCCAGTTCTTTTGAATGAAACAATAAAGTTCCTGGGTCCGAAAGAAGGAGAGACGATCCTTGACGCGACAATAGACGGGGGAGGACACGCCGAAGCAATCGCTAAAAAAATCGGACGTCATGGAAAATTGATAGGGCTGGATGAAGATAAGGATATCTTGAAGGATACGGAGAAACTTTTCAGGAAAAATAATTACAGCGAGTCAATTTTTATACACGGCAATTTCAGAGAGTTAGACAAACTTTTAAAAATGTCAGGTATTGAGTCACTGGATGGAGCATTGTTTGATTTCGGCATGAGCTCGCTTCAGCTTGAAGAGTCTGGAAGAGGGTTCACCTTCACGCGAGATGAACCGCTCCTCATGACTTATGACCCAAGCATAAAGGAAGGTAAAGTTACCGCGAGGGAGATAATAAATTATCAGAGCGAAAGAGATTTAGCCGACTTAATTTGGAAATATGGCGAAGAGAGATATTCAAGGAGAATCGCCAGATCAATCGTGGAGAGGAGAAAAAAGAAGCCGATCGTGACTACCATTGATTTAGTGAACATAATCGCGTCTGCCGTACCTGATGGCTACAGGAGAGACCGGCGAATCCATTTCGCCACGCGGACATTCCAGGCTTTCCGCATAGCCGTAAATAATGAATTAAAATCAATTGAAGACGGCTTGGAGAAGGCATGGCGCCTTCTTCTACCAGGAGGGAGATTAGTAGCCATTTCGTTCCACTCTTTAGAGGATAGGATAGTGAAAAATTTTTTTAAAAACTTATTTAAAAGTGAGTCCGGACAAATTCTTACTAAAAAGCCAGTGGAAGCGACCGGGGAAGAGAGAATGTTAAACCCCCGCTCACGAAGCGCTAAACTGCGGGCAAGCAAAAAATTATGACACAAGCTATAAAACAAATTACCAAAACTGATTACAATAGGCATAAGTTTTTTATTATCCTCCTTGCTGTATTTTGCGCCCTAGTCGCCTCATATCTATATTTTTTTGGCGTGATGATAATAAACATGGTAGAGTGGAGGGGGGCCTCTGGAGAATTAAGGACTTTAAGCGCCAAAGCCCAAGAATTAGAAGGAGAGTATTTTAGATTCAGTTCCCTCTTGAGCATTGAGAAGGCGCGCGAGTTGGGTTTCGTTGACCAGGACAAAGAAGAATTTACTCTCTCGGACAGCGCTTCCCTCTTCGCCCGGCGTTAGTTTAAGATAGAAGACTCATGCAGGCTCGTGTTAAGTTGGCTTACGTATTTTTAATGCTTTTCGGCGGGATTCTTATCGTCCGCTTGTTTTTTCTTCAAGTCGCGAATAGGAATTACTATAAAAATCTTGCCGACCGCCAGTACTTAAATACCGCGAGCAGTGAGTTTAGCCGCGGGTCCATTTTCTTTACGGAGCGGGGCGGGCGGCTGATTTCGGCCGCCAGTCTCAAGCGCGGGCACTTTCTCGCCATGAACCCCAAAATGATTGAGAGTCCGGAAGAAACATTCAAAAAAATAAGCGCTATTCTCCCCCAGCTTGATAGGGAAGATTTTTTAAGGAAAGCAGGCAAAAAAAGTGACCCTTATGAGGAAATAGCCCATTACTTAAACCAAGACGAGGCCGATAAAATTAAAAATTTCTCCCTCGCGGGCATAGACATTTATCCCGAAGCTTGGCGCTTTTACCCGGGAGGGAATTTAGCCTCTCAAGTCCTCGGCTTTATCGGTTTTGAGGGTAATGGTCTCGCGGGGAAATATGGGCTTGAGAAAAAATATGAATCAACCCTCGCGAGGCGAGAGGTGGGCGGGAGAAACACCAATTCATTTTTTGAAATTTTTATTGAAGCGAAGAAAAAAATCTGGAGCTCCGACGGGGAAGAAGGCGACCTCGTCCTTACCATAGACCCGCAGGCGCAATTATTTTTAGATAAACAGATTCAGGAGCTTCTCCGCTCTTATTCCGCGGAGAGCGCGGGGGGAATTATTTTAGAGCCCCTCTCGGGAAAGATTCTCGCCATGTCCGGCAAACCTGATTTCAACCCTAATGACTATAAAAGCGTCAAGGATTTATCTACATTCCTAAACCCAAATGTCCAAAGCGTCTTTGAGATGGGCTCCATCGCGAAACCATTAACTTTAGCCGCGGCCCTAAATGAAGGGAAAATTATCCCCGAGACGACTTATTATGACGAGGGTTCGCTTACCATCAATAGCAGAAAAATTTCAAATTTTGACGGCAAGGCAAGAGGCACTGTAGACATGCAGGAAGTGTTAAACCAGTCAATAAACACGGGAGCGGTCTTTGCCATGAGAAGTTTGGGCAAGGAGAAGTTCAGAGATTATATGTTCTCTTATGGGTTCGGAGAGAGGACCGGCATAGATCTCCCGGATGAAGTTTCCGGTCTCGTCACGAATCTTAATAGTCCACGCGAAGTTGAATACGCCACCGCTTCGTTTGGCCAGGGCATCGCCGTAAGCCCTATTCAAATGGCAACGGCTCTTGCCTCTCTCGGAAACGGTGGGGTACTCATGAAGCCCTACGTGGTGGAAAAAATAGAGGTTCCGGGGGGAAAGGACATAGTGACAGTTCCGGAGGAGCGCCATCGAGTGATTAAAGAGGAAACATCAAGAACAATAACCAAGATGCTTGTAACGGTGGTTGATAAAGCGCTCCTAGGCGGGACGGTAAAGCTTGACCATTACAGCGTCGCGGCTAAGACAGGCACGGCGCAAATCCGAGAAGCCGGCGGCAAGGGATATTATGAAGACCTTTACTTCCACACTTTCTTCGGCTATGCTCCTGCGATGAACCCGAAGTTTCTCGTTTTTCTTTATGTTAACAAGCCCCTTGGAGTAAATTTCGCTTCCCATTCCCTGACGAATCCATTTATAAAAATAGTGAAGTTTTTGATAAATTATTATGAAATTCCGCCGGACAGGTGAAATATGGTAAAGAGTTTATTAAAAAAAATAATAAGCGTGCTCCTTAAGTTTGAGGCTCGTCTTGTCTTAAAAAAATACAAGCCAAAAATTATAGGCATAACCGGCACCGTGGGGAAGACGTCGGCAAAGGACGCGATTTACACAGTTCTTCAAGGTGAGTATTCCGTCCGCAAGAGTGAGAAGAGTTACAACTCGGAGTTGGGGGTGCCTCTCACTATATTGGGAGCAAAAACGGCTTGGAATAATATTTTTGGCTGGTTAAAAATTTTCTTTGACGGGGCGCGTATCCTGATAAAAAAATCTCCGTATCCCGAGTGGCTTGTTTTAGAAATGGGGATTGATAGGCCGGGAGATATGGCAAAGCTGATCCGTTGGGTAAAGCCGCGGATTGGGGTCGTGACGGCTTTAGGAGAGACGCCCGTGCATATTGAGTTCTTCAAAAATGCCGAGGACCTCTTTAGAGAAAAAGAAAAACTTATTGAGGTTTTGGGGGATAAAGATTTCGCCGTTCTTAATGGAGACGATAAGCGAGCTCTTGACCTTATGGGAAAAACCAAAGCCCAAATTTTGACCTATGGCGTAGTTGGGGAGGGGGAGGGGGAAAACAATAACTTTGATATTATTGCCTCAAGCTACAAAATATTTTCAAAGAATGGAAATGATATAGATAATCCGGAAGGAATAATTTTTAAGCTGGAACATAAAGGGAACATAGTCCCCGTAAAAATGCCTGGTTTTGGCAAGCAGATTGTGTACAGCGCTTTAGCGGCTGCGGGGGTGGGAGTTTCCCTAGGCATCAATTTGGTAAAAATAAGCGAAGCTTTAGGCTCATACAAATCTCCTCCGGGGAGACTTAATATCATTGAGGGTATAAAAAACAGCCTTATTTTGGATGATACTTATAACGCTTCACCACTCGCCTTAGCCGCCGCCATAGACGTCTTAAACGAAATACATTGCAAACGGCGAGTGGCTATTTTGGGAGATATGCTTGAACTTGGGAAATACACCGCCGAAGAACACAGGAAAGTTGGAGCGATGGCGAAGAAAAAATTTGATATTCTCGTGGCCATCGGGCCGAGAGCGAAGCTCATGGCCGAAGAGGCTCGCGCGTCGCGTTTCGGCGTGAAAAAGATTTTTGAATTTCAAAATTCAGAAGAGGCGAAGGAGAAAGTGGCGAAGTTAATTCAG
>DATDZM010000003.1:0-11780 GCA_036516815.1 Minisyncoccota bacterium
ACAAAATCATTAAATCCGTAGTGTGAATAGAGCTTCATAATATGCCAGAGAATGGGGCGGTCGCCAACGAGTACCATCGGTTTTGGCTTAAATTCAGTTTCCTCTCTAAGGCGCGTCCCCCTGCCTCCACAAAGAATAACCACTTTCATATGCTTAAGTGCTATTGTAGAACATTTTTCATTAAAAAAACAAGAGCCCTGGGTAATGTGTACACACATTTGGCGGTTTTTGGAATGTATGGAAGTGAGACTTCCATATTTATTTCCTGCCCTACCCTCGGATTCTGTATTTCGCTGCAGGGTCCTTTATTGTATACTATGTTAACAACAACGAAGTTCTAATATGCATGGGAGACAATAATCAAAGCACTCTCCAAAAATCCATTGGGGGCGGAAAATGGATGTTCATAAACACAGCACTTCAGAAAATTATTACTCTGGGGTCCCTTTTTATATTGGCGCGCCTCCTTCTCCCTAGAGACTTTGGCCTCATAGCCATAATGCTTATCGTACCGCCCATACTTGATATTTTAACTTCAGTAGATTTCGAAAACGCGTTAATTTACAGGAAAGCTGATCCTTATCCGTACTTAAACGGCATTTGGACGATAAATGTCGTCCGTTCATTTTTTATTTTTATAATCGTATTTTTAACCGGCCCGGCAATCGCCAAATTTTTTCACGTTGACGGTGAGGCCACCTTAATCCGTATGGGTGGCTTGCTTATCCTTTTTTCCGGGTTAAACAACGTCGGGCAATTTTTCTTTTTCAAAAATATAGATTTCAAAAAAGTTTTTATAAGAGATATATCGGGCCAAACAGCGTATTTCCTCGTAGCCGTCACCCTCGCGATATATACCCGGTCGTTCTGGGCGCTTTTCCTCGGGCAAGCGGCTATGTATTTTACTTCCATGGTTGTCACGTATTTTCTGCACGATTACAGACCGCGGCTAACCCTAAAATTTAAGCATTTTAAGGAGCTACTGCCCTACGTTAAATGGACTTACGGTCAGGGAATCTTAAGCCAAATCATGTCCACGATTGAAAATACCGTGATCGGGCGTTTCATAGGAGCTACGGAGGTGGGACTTTACTCCAAGGCAAATGGGCTCGCTTCAGCTCCTATAAGCCCCTTCCTTAGCATTATAAACAAAGTGGGCTTCCCTGTTTATTCAGAGATACAAGAATTTTCCTACAAGGTTAAAGAGGGCTTTATGAGAAGCTTGGACGTCTTGTTTTTCGTCACTGTTCCTTTTCTCTTCCTCGTTCTTACTTCTGCCGATAGGCTTGTCTTAATCACCCTTGGCAAAAATTGGGTCGGGATTGGGTCATTGTTTAAAATCTTGACTGTCGCCGCGACTCTGCATATTATATCCGCCTTAGCGGCAACCGTCTTTAACGCCCTCGGACACCCCAAGTTCCAATTCGCTATTACCGTTCTTAATTTCATCCTTCTCATCCCATTGCTCCTCGCGTTCGCGCCGAGATACGGCGTAGAGAGTGTGGCAAATATAGTTCTCTTTAGCTCAATCATCGTGAGCGGCGCGGCATTTTATAAGGTGGCAAAGCTCACGAGAGTTACCATTGGTGAATTCACGCGCATCCTCGCCATCCCCGTATTATCATCGTCCTTCGTCACCGTCATTGGGGAAATAATGATTTGGTCTTTTGACCTTTCCAGGGGCATTCCTTTTCTTGCGGTTATTACCGCTCTCGGCATTGTCTACCTCTCTTTAATCTTCCTCGCGGGGAAGAAATTTAGACGTGGTCCTTATCAAACCATCAGGCTTATTATAGACAAGGGCTTCGTCAAATAACGACTGGTTGGAGTAGACCCACTGCCAAAGTTTTTCTATACCTTCCGAGACAGCGACTTTCGGCTGCCAACCAACTTCATTCTTGAGCAAGCTCACGTCGCTTACGTAAATAGGCTGGTCTCCCGGCCTTTCTTTGGCCTTCTTGTACCGTAACGGTTTCCCTATTTTATCTTCCAATAAGCCGATAAACTCTATGAGCGAGAGAGTATTCATTGGACCGCCTCCGACATTAAAAACTCTGCCCCGAAAATGTTTAATTGAATCAAAGAGGGCCGAGTATAGTTCCACGAGGTCGTCAATATATAGCAAATCTCTCACTTGTTTGCCGTTACCGTAGATGGTGATGTCTTTCCCTGTTGCCGCGGCTATCATAAACCATGCCGCCCACCCCTGATCCTCCACCCCAAACTGCCGAGGTCCATAAATACAAGACTGCCGGCAGACTATCGTCTCCAGCTCATAGATGCGGGCATAGTCCCGCACGTATTGGTCGGCCGATCCCTTGCTACAGCCGTAAGGGGAATGGAAATCTAGGAGCTGTTCTTCACTTATTGCTTGGATATTTTTAAACGAATATCTCTTCTCAAGTTCCTCAATTAGAACCCCATGGAGAGAGCCGTAGACTTTATTGGTTGACGCGTAGATAAGAGCGGGGCGCCGTGAGGAGAGCCTTATTGCTTCCAAAAGATTAAGCGTCCCAAACGCGTTATTTAAAAAATCATCACGAGGATTTAAAACTGACGTGGTGACTGCTACTTGAGCGGCGAGATGCAAAACATAATCAACTTCCCCCATCAGTTTGTGGAGATTAGTGCAGTCATGTTCATTGGTTACATCTCCGCGAACCACCTTCAATCTTTCCCCTGTGGAGAGGTCATTTTTTAACCATGCTAGATTTTTTTCCGCACCGTTTCTCCTGAAATTATCAAAAATCACTACCTCCCACCCTTTCTGGAGGAAAAAATGGGCGGCATTGCTTCCGATGAATCCGGCGCCACCAGTTATACAGACCTTCCTTTGTTTACCTTCACTCATTTTGGCAAAAATTTCTCATAATAATTAAGCCATCGTTTTTTATATTCACCTGACTTCATCTTCTCTAGGGTTTGCCCTCCCCCGTTAATTAACTTTCCGAATAAATCTTTATCCGTTGAAATTAAATTAATCGCTTCGGAGAGCTTTAACTCATCTCTAGGCGGCACAAGAAGGGCGTTGTAGCCGTGGATTAAAAATTCATTCAGGGCCTCCACGTCGCTTGCAATGACGGGCTTCCTCATCTCAAACGCCTCCACCGGAACAAGACCGAACCCTTCATATCTAGAAGGCACTATAACAGCAGAGCTAACTTCATAAGCATTCTTCAATATTTCACCGTTAGACACTCTTCCTAAAAATATAACACGGTCCCGCACGCCTAGCGAGTCGGCAAGGGCGGTAAATTCTCTCGGCTCTTTATCCGCCGTCGCGCTTATGACTATAAAATTTTTCACGTTCAAGGCGGAAATATGCGGGATGGACTTCAACAATACGTCCCATCCTTTACGGAGCTTAATTTGGCCGATAAATAAAACATTTTTGTCATTTTTTATCACCTCAAGCTTTTTTGAAACTTCCCCGTGATGACGAACAAGAGCCTGGTCTAGACCCACTTCCTTGTACGTCCACCTGTACTCATCCATGATTTGCGGCAGATAAACGTAATTTTTAAGACCGATAATATCCATTACCTTGAAATTGTGTTTAGAGACGAAAATAACGGAGCTTGCGTGAGTGAGCGGCCAGTGGAAAATATAACTCTTCAAGAAATATCCCCATCTTTTGAAATCCCCGCGACAAAAATATTTTAAAAGCTTCCGCGTCGAGGCTATGACGTTTTCCCCATGAATCGGCTTGCCGATTGGGTCCTCCCTGTCGTGAGTTATGTAATGGTCGTGCAACAAACCATATTCCGTAAAAAGAAGGGGGACCCTTACAAACTTAGCGAGTATGCTTGTTATAATTCCTATCCTGTTATTCCTTAGATTATGAATATGCACGATTTGAGGACAAGAAAAGACGAAAACCCGGAGGACGCGTCCCAAGCCTTCAAGCAGTGACACATACCTATAAACCGTAATGCCGCAAGTTGTATCTACTGAAGAAATATCGTTGTCTGATTTTACAATAGCGGTAACTGTCCATCCATCCTCGGCGAGGACCCGTCCTACGGTAAATTCAATGAAGCTTGCCATGCGGTCGTTGAAACCGTAGGGCGAGACGATGAGGATTCTTTTTTGTTTTTTTTCTTCCATTGAAAGTTAAAAACCCCCGCGTTTTTTGTAAATGCTGTACCTGCCTATTGTCATAAAATCAGAATATCTTTCATTTAATATCCTCTCTCCCTCTTTTAGCAATTCAGTCAACCTTCTCTCGTCTGTCCTGAATACCAGAACATCTGGAGGAGGGTCATAGAGTAATGGATTTTCTCCGACCTGCTCTACTCCGACCATTTTTAGCGTCTGATACTTCTCTGCCGGCGCTATGAAGGAGGCGATTTGAGGAATGTTTATTACTCCAACGCTTTTCCCGGGGAAATTCCCTTCTATTACGCTTAAAACTTCCTCTTCAGAATTTGAGTAATATATTTTGGCGTGAGTGGCTAAATACCACCCCTGGAAGATAACAAGAGCTAAAAGAACAATGTAATATATTCTCTTTTTAGAACCCGTTATAACTATGAGCTGTTTCAAATACACCGTAAACAAGATAAGCACGAGCAGTTCCGCCGCGATTAAATACCTCAACCACCCCGGGCTCTTGAGGTAGTAAATAAAGGCAAAGAAAATGTAAGCAGCCGAAAATATAAAAATTTTTTTAAGGCTTTCTTCTGAGACTCGCCTTTTTACGGAAAAAATGTGAGAGGTGGCTACCACGGCAAAAAGGACGAGGAAATATATTATAGTCGTGGTTTTCGGCAGAGAAATAATATTGCGCCAAAAGTAAGTAAAGAGACCGACCGAGCCTTTATAAGGATTTACAAAGAGACTAACCACGTCCGTCCATGATTTTACGGAGAAGGGGTGAGCCAAGACAAAAAAAACTTCAAGAATCATCGGAGGAATTATGCCGACACATAAATGGAAAAATTTTCTCGGGCGCAAATTTTCTGCCAAAAAGAAGTAAACAGCAACCGCGGGGAGAATAGCTATGTATGTTGAAGCTTTCGTGGCGATTGAGAGACCGAGAAATAGCCCTCCTCTTATGTACTTGCCTCTTATGAGAAAATACGCTCCGACAATCAAAAAGAGGAATCCGGGAACCTCCCCTATCACTGTCCTTCCGTTGTCGTAGAAGGGCGGGAACGTGCTTATAAGAAGCAGGGAGGCAAAAGCCTCTTCCGCCCCCGCCAATTTCTTGACAAGATAAAAAACGGCAAAAAGAGCGGCAGTCATCCAGAGTAGCATATATACCCTTGCTTCCTCCGGACCAAATCCAAAAATTTTAAAAAATGCGGCGAGGGGGACGGTCACCGCGTAGCCAGTCGCCTGAAACATTCTAACGGCTGAACCGGAAAAATTTCCCGGTGAGGTTTGAACCTCTATTTTCCCAAAATACGATATGTTTCTTGACACCTCTATATTTAAACCCTCGTCATACCAGAGCCTCGGCTTTGTGGTCAAGGTGTTTAGAGAAAAAATAATTACCCCGAGCGCAATCAGGCCGAACGCCAGCCATACATAGTAATTTCGGAATTTCGCCATTCTTGTTATTTTCTTAGGTATAACTCTATTTCATCAAATAAATTAACAGGCACAGTGAAATTCAAAAAATCTGGGACTCTAACACGAGGGGTATGAAAAAACCTACTTAAAAGATAATTAACAGATAGGTACCTCCTATAAAAGCGCTTGAAGAGAAGGCGATAACCGTAGGACTCGTAGAAATTTTTAAGAGTTTGGCGGGTAAAATAATTTATGTGTGAGGGGAGGATGGCATGCCACCGCCTTCCCAACACCTTCGCGGCAACAGAATCAATCAAGGGGGTTGTGATGACAAATGATCCTCCCGGTTTGAGCTTTTTATAGACAATGGCAAAGAAAGTTTTGGGGTCGTTCACATGTTCAATCACGTCAAAAGCCGCTATAGAGTCAAAACTCTCGTCGGAAAATTTTGTTTCGATCATCTTCTCATCCCCTTCAAAAACCTGCGAGAGCTTAAAGTTCTTGCGCGCGAATTCACAAGCTTCACTTGAAGGATCAATTCCGAAAACTTCAAATTGCCTCTCTCTCGCCTGATGTAAAAAAATGCCGGGGCCGCAACCTATCTCCAGTAACTTCGGCTTTCCCGAAACGGAAGAAAGCTCGCGCATCTTTTCAATGACGCGCCCAAAAGATTTTCCCCTTCCTTCTTTATCCCGCAGGTAATTATGGTCAAGGGACTGATTCTTGTAATAATTCTTGATATCTTCGCCCAACCCCCCTCGATCCACGAAATAAAAACCGCAGTCGGGGCACGAATAAATATCTCCGTAAATGCCGGAGTTTGCTTCGGTAATCAAATAACGGTCTTTGAATATTCTTTTAGGTAAACTCGTACCGCGGATGGCGACATGTGGCTTCAGGGATTTGCAATAAATACAAACTGCCCCGGGGACTTCATTGTCGTTTAAGACAAACCGTGGAAGACGAACAAAGCGGAGCCTGTGCAAAATATATTTTATCATGATGACGATGATGCCCATGCCATAGCGCAGAGAGCGTTTGAATCCAATCATTGAAGCCTCGGGGAAATACCTCGTCGCAATAGGAATTTCCTTAATTTTCATGCTGGCTATTTTCATCTGAGCGATAATTTCCGTATCAAAAACAAAATCGTTGGAATTATGCTGGAGTGGCAGTCTTTGAAGCACTTTTTTGGCGTAGGCGCGGAATCCGGAGTGGTATTCAGTAAGATTCATCCCAAGGACGATATTTTCCATCTTCGTGAGAGCGATATTGGCGATGAACTTCCAGTACGGCATGCCGCCCGCGAGGGCGTTTCTAGGAACCATCATGCGGGAGCCAAATACAGCGTCGCACTCCTCTTTCGCGATCGGCTCTATCATTTGGGGAATAAAACTCGGGTCATACTGAAAGTCTGGGTGAACCATGACAACTATATCCGCTCCGAGTTTCAACGCTTCTTTGTAACACGTCTTTTGATTTCCTCCGTAGCCAAGATTCCTTTCATGGACAAAAATTTTCAACCCCAATTTTTTAGCCACCTCAACGGTATCGTCCTTGCTCGCGTCGTCAACAAGGATAATGTCGTCAACAAAACGGCGGGGAATCGCCTCCACGGTGACTTTAAGCGTCTTCGCGGCGTTATAAGCTGGGAGGACGACTATAATTTTTTTGTTATTTAACATTAGTTTGAAATGATTCTTCCGCCGTGTTAGGATTCCTTTATTATCAGCATGAAAAGCCTTGACCTTATGCTAGTATGAAATGCCTCCTCTGTCACCAGGATAAGGCGGTTGAGTTCCTGAATTTAGGCGAACAACCCTTAGCCAATAAATATCCAGCCACTGAAGATTCTTTTGAAACGGAAGATTTTTCCCCTCTGGCAGTTTTTTTCTGCCCCGATTGTAAAAATGTCCAGTTGGGAACTATTGTTTCGCGAGAGAGAATGTTTGAAGATTATTACTACTTATCTTCCGTAAATCCGGGCCTTGTAAGGCACTTTGAAGAAATGGCTAAAAAATTCGCTAAATCAAACTTCGTGGTTGATATAGGCTCTAACGACGGCATATTGCTCAAACCTCTTAAAGAAATGGGAGTAATGGCGATAGGGGTTGACCCGTCTATAAATGTTTCAAAAATCGCGAATGATGCCGGACTGGAAACTCTGGTTTCTTTCTTTGACCAAAAAACCGCCGAGATGATAAAAAGACAATATGGGAGACCGGACGTGGTAGTGGCTAGCAGTATCTTCACCCATCTTGAAGACCCGCACCAGTTTATTGAGGCTGTGAAGGATTTGATGACAGAGGACAGCGAGTTTATTATAGAGGTTGAGTATATTGGAAACATCCTAGAAGCGGTGCAGTTTGAAAGATTTTATTTGGACAGAATCTTTTATTATTCACTTACCTCACTGAAGCACTTGTTTGAGGCTCACGATATGCATATAACCGACGCGGAGAAAATAGAACCTCACGGAGGTTCAATAAGAGTTACCATTCATAAAAATGGCTGTGGTCCGACACCTTCAGATAGAGTCATTAACCTCCTCCTAGAAGAAGATGGCAGTTTGCACTTCTCTAGGTTAGAAGAATTTAAAGAAAATGTGCGCAATTACATTAGCGCCTTTCGCGATAAACTTATGGAGTACAAGAAATTGGGGCTAAAAGTTGCCGGTTATGGCGCACCGGCAAGAGTGGCAACGATAACCAACTTTGGAGAAATTGGGCCGTCGCTTATTGATTTTATAGTGGACGACAGCCCCTTGAAGCAAAATAGATTCAGCCCCGGGACTCACATACCGATAGTTCCAAACGAGTTTCTCAAGGAAAATAAACCAGACGTCCTTGTCGTCTTCGCTTACGAATACTTTGACGACATAAAGAAAAAGACGGGGAGCGATTACAGATATTTAATAGCCATACCGCCGAGAGAGGTGATCTAAAAAATGAACCACATTATCAAGGAAGACATTCAGTCCATTATAGACTCCATAAAAAACGAGTCCCCGAAATTTGGGGGAAAAACAATCCTTATCTCCGGCGGAGCCGGTTTTTTGGGAAGCTATTTTGTCACGACATTTCTCACTTTAAACAAAGATAATTTGAAGAATCCCTGCAAGGTTATTGTCCTAGACAATCACATAACAAGCGCGGGGGAAAATAAAATTATAGACGCGGGAGACCCTAACCTAACATTTATTGAACACGACGTAAGGGAGCCGATTCCCCAAAACATCAAAGCTGATTATCTTATCCATGCCGCCGGGCTTGCCTCCCCATTTTATTACCGCAAATTCCCCTTGGAAACAATTGAGGTAGCCGTGCACGGGACGAAGAATTTTTTAGATTTCGCGAGGGACAGAGGTGTCACGAGCATGCTTTACTTTAGTTCAAGCGAGGTTTATGGCGACCCTCACCCCAATTTTATCCCCACCCCGGAACATTATTGGGGGAATGTTTCCGCTATTGGCCCCCGAGCCTGCTACGACGAGTCAAAGCGCCTTGGCGAGACCCTTTGTATGACATATCGCGACCTCCACAAAGTGCCGGTCAAAATCGTGCGGCCCTTTAACGTCTACGGCCCGGGAATGAAAACGAATGATTACAGGGTGATACCGACATTCATGGTAAAAGCCATCCGCGGAGAAGCGCTCCCCGTGCATGATAAAGGCAATCAAACTAGGACTTTCTGCTACATTAGTGACGCCATTCAAGGGTTTATAAAAGTCCTCGCTTCAGAAAACCATGGCGAAATTTATAACGTCGGGACCGATGATGAGGAAATAAACATGGTTAGCTTGGCAAACACGATAAGCCAACTTTTCCACGACCCCATACGGGTGGAATTAATAAATTACCCTGATTCATACCCCGCGGGAGAGCCGCAGCGCCGATGTCCGGATATAACAAAAATTAAAAATCAATTGAACTATAATCCACGAATTGACTTGAGGGTGGGGCTTAAAAGAACTCTAGACTGGTACAAACACATTTTAGCCAATGAAGAAGCTTAATGTTGCTCTCTTTGGTTTGGGAAGATTCGGTAAAAACTATGCCCGTCTTCTCTCCGAGATGAAGAGGAACGTTAAGTTTCGTGCTATTGTTACGGCGACAGAAAAAAGTAGAGACAGTTTTACGCTGCCCTCATCCGTAATTCAAACGACAAATTCATCTATAGTATTTAATGATAAGACGATTGACGCGGTTGTACTTGTAACCCCTCCTTCAACTCATTTTGAACTCGCTAAGAAATCTCTGGAGTCCGGCAAGCATGTCTTGGTTGAAAAGCCTATGGTCTTGAGCCTAAGAGAAGCCGAGAATTTGAGTGGGGTAGTACGAGACTCAAAGAAGGTTTTTATGATCGGTTATCAATATGTCTACAACGACCATATAAGGAAAGTTAAGAAAATTTTAGAAGATAATACCAAGGACAAGCCAAAATATATGATCATGGAGCACTTTTTGAGCCCGGAACCCAAAGATACGGACATTTTTTGGGAAGCCGGGCCTCATCCCTTATCCATATTTCAACATATTTTCAACCCAACTAAGATACTTTATGTTAACGGAATTACGAGAAAAGATTTCGTCTCCGCGATGATAAAATTTGATAGAGGACCCCTGCTTCAAATCATTGCCTCGTGGAGGGGGGAAAAGAAAGTTAGGATGTTAAGAATCGCTCGCGAAAATTCTCTCGTCTCCCTTGACGAGACTTCAGAAAAAAACAAACTAATTATCGCGGATACTGGAGGGAAAGTGATTTTTCCTTTTGTTAAGACAACCGAGCCGTTAAGAAACGAGGTGGAGCACTTCATAAAATGCGTGGGGGGAAATAAGACTCCGCTAACAAACTTTGATTTTGGATTCAAGGTCACCCGCTGGCTTCACGAAATCTCAAATGAAATGACGCGTTAACTATTTTAACTTTGCGTTAACTTTAGCAAAGATACCACATAAACGCGATCGCTTTTATGTTGCTGTTATTAAATTAGTCGATATTAAAATGAAGTTTCAGTTCTTCTTCACTTGTTAAGTCAATTATTTCCGCGTATTGTACATGTTGCCGCAGTTCAAAGAACTCGACAACGAAATCAATCTCATTTTTACATTTATACGGGAACACGTACACACTGCGTTGAAGTTCATAGAAACCAAGACGTTTGAGCTGCGCCCGAAATGCCTCACGTGCGCGTTTGCACTTTTCCGGTATATCAAAAAACACTACTCGCCATAAACCATCCCAGTGCAAAGGTTTTTTAATGCGCATCTCTTCCAGATTATATTCGAGCGCGCGATACTTCCCTCTCTCGCTCAAAACAACATGAACCACACCATTATCACTTTCTTTCCAGTCTACAAGACGGTTATATTTAAAATCACGTAAAACGCGATGCAGATATTCACGGTCAATATTTTTAAATTCTCCCTTCAGTTCCCCCAAAACTAATCGCCGTCTTCGCGGCGAGAAGGCAGAGAGACTAAGCGCCACCCCAGCAAAGAGAAGAGACAAGATATGTTTCCGCTGTGCGCTGCGAATAACTTTCCCACGCTTCCATTGCTTATTTTTCGCACTTTCCCTCACATACTATATCCTACCACATAAACGCGATCGCTCATATCTGGTCGTTAGTTATTTTTCGATTTTATGAAATATGGACACCGGTTAAAGTGAATGATTAGGGGGAAATAAAAAAGGCGGGAATTCTCTCGAACCCCGCCATAAAACAAACCCAAGGAACAAATTTCTATGATCCCTTCACCACTTCATTTAGGCCAAGCGATGAGGGCCACCTGACGGTCACCCCAAATGCTGGGGTTTCCAGCACAACAACTTTTTTAGTAACTCCCGGGGAAAATATGACATAGTCCTGACACGAGCCTCGGAGAGTAACTGTCTCCTTATCTCCATCCAGAACGAGCTGGATTTCAAGGACACCTTGATATATTACTATATACTCGGTGCCAAGAAATTTTTTCCACCCGTAATCTATCGGGTCGTCATACCTCCACTGTTTAACCTCAAATGCAGTGGTTCCCGCTAGGCCGGTATGCATATGGCCAACGGTCCATCCCCGATGCGTCTTGGTAATCGTTTCCGTATTACCAGTTACTAAATTCATGATCCACCCCCCCTTTTTTTTCTTTTGGGCTCTAAGAAAATAGGTGGGAGTTGACCCGCTAAGCTAGGATTCCGGTAGTTAAAAATTCCGGGTTGATCTACTAGCTCGCGGGCAACCTCCCACCTTGTTGAATAACGCCACT
>DATDZM010000004.1:0-3257 GCA_036516815.1 Minisyncoccota bacterium
CCGTTCTCTCTACCGTGAGACCATTTACCGTCACGTCTCCGTCAGTTCCCGCTGTCAAGATTACTCGAGTAAACGGAATGCGCGCAATGTTTGTCGGCGCAAGTTGCGCTCCTGGCTGTGTGCCAGACGAAACTGTAAGTCCTGTCCCCGGCGTCGTGATCGGTCCAGGTGTTGGGGGAGGAGTTCCTCCGCCCCCGCCTGTCGCCATTGAATTATACTTCGCCTGCGATAGCGGGCCGAAGTATCCAACTGCGGGGGAAACGCCGTTTGCCGCTTGCCACTTAGCTACCGCGGATCTCGTTAATGACCCGAAGTATGTGGTCTCACTTCCCGGGGAGCCAGAACCGCTAGCGGCTACCTGGTATCCGGAAGAGTTCAGGTATTGCTGAAGGCACCTTACATCCTCTCCCCTTGAACCAACCGTAAGAGATTTTGCAAAGGCGCATTTAGACATTGAGCCTCCGGAGCCACCTCCTTGCAGCTGCTGCAATTGCGCTTGCAATGTGGCAATTTGGGCTAACAACTCCGCGATTGTGGGTGTTGATTGCGCAAACGCCAAGCCAGGCGCTATTACAGAGCTTACGAGTGTGGCCGCAGTCGCGAGACTCAAAAAAACTGAAGTTGTCCTAGCAACTCTAGTTTTGTGAATTTCACTCATAAATTTTTCTTCTAATTTTGTTCTCTCGCATAAACATTATTTAATTTAGTATCGACATTACTAAATGCCGCCTATGCGATTGACTGACTAAACTGCTAATAACTAACTTAATAATTTTTCTAAACTTTCAATTTTCTAGGTTAATATTCAATTTTCAAAGTACAGAAAAAATAAACCGCAAACTTATCTCTAACATTATAGGCTTCGGGAGATTATGGCGCAAAAACTATTGTGGATAACTTTATACGTCAAAATCAGGAACCATCCGTAACCTGCGCCGGAAAAACAAAAACCCCGCGCGCCTTTAAGAATATTACATTTTAGGGGCATCCGTCAATAAAATTAAAACTTAAAATACATTAGCCCCACTCTGTCAACGTACAATTTCTCTTTGTAGCGAGTACCTTCTCCAACGTTTCTCCCCTTCTGCTTTGATAATCCCACGTAAAACAAGGGAAGAAAGGTCTCTTTGGATTGTTTTTTCGCCCACATTATGAAAATGTTCTCTAATTTCTGTTGTCGTTTTAGCCTTATTGTCTTTTAATAAAGCGATAATTTTTGACTTCCTGTCCTCGTAAACTATCGCTTTTTCCGGTTCTAGCCTATTTTCGACCTTATCTACCTTATTATTTTTATTTAATAAGACATTCTCCATCGGTTTTTGTCCGATAGGCCGTTTAATTTCTTCAAAAAAAGAGGCTCCTTCTGACAGAAAAGATGTGTTCTTGTCCCCGCCAATAATGTCCTTTAATTTATTGTATTCTTTTGACAGGATTTCAAAATTCATTTTTGACGCGTATATTCCTAGGGAAAATAAGTTAAGCATTGATATTATTCCGTCTAGAAGAGAGAGAATTTCTTCCAGGAAGATGCTATTGTCAGAGTTTTTTCTAATGGACATAATGTTACTGTAAATTGTTAAGGATTTGTCCCTTAATGTCCATTTGATTGGTTCTCTATCGGACATTAAGTCCGTTACGCGGTATAAGGCGGCCGTTAGCTTTTGGGTATTGTCCTTTAGATGTCCGTAATGCTCTTCCATCAAAATTATCGTATCAGACATTATGTTGATTTGCAAAAATGTGTATCGGGATTTTATATTTACGCCTCTTGTGGTTATAATGAAGGTAATGTCAGCGAAACAATCTAACAATAGGTCGTCCAAAAATAACAGAGGGGGCAGGAGTGATAAATGGTGGCCAAGTTTAAGAGACGAGACAAGGCACTCTATTCTCGCTATTGTCTCTATGGTTCTTGGAATATTTTTTGTTCTTGCTTCTATAAGCAAGGCCGGATTGATTGGAGACTCGGCATATAGAATCCTCCGTTTTCTCTTTGGCGCCGGGTATTTTCTCGTCCCCACTGTTTTATTTTTCTCCACGATTTCCTTCGTCACTCCATTGCGAGCTCATCTCATACGAAGCACTGTGGTTGGAGGAGTTCTTTTCCTCATAAGCAGTCTCGGGGTCTTAAGTATAATCGTTACTGAAAGAACTGGAGGGTATGTGGGTTTTATCGCCACTTTGCCTTTTATAAAATTTTTTGATTTTTGGGTCAGCCTTATATTCTTTACCGCTGTTTTTGTAATTTCTATCCTTATTATGTTCAACGCCGCGCTTTCAATCGGTCTTCGTCCAAAAAAAGAAGGGGGTGAATCTGAAGTAAAAGTAGGAGCGGAAGACGCGAGCATTTCTCTTGCGAGTATCGCGGAGAAGGCGACGGGGGTGATTCAAGATATCGTTCCCAAAACGCAAAACAATAAAGATAACCTGGAAGGAGAATTCACCCTCTCTCCGTCACCAATAAAAAGGGTCGGATTTATTCCTCCGCCAATAAGCCTTCTTGAAGAAGATAGAGGAAAGCCCTCAAGCGGAGACATTAAAGCGAACTCAAACATTATTAAAAGGACCCTGCAGAATTTCGGCATTGAAGTTGAGATGGCGGAAGTTTCAATCGGCCCCTCTATCACCCAGTACGCTCTGAAACCGGCGGAGGGCGTAAAACTTTCGCGAATACTTGGTCTTCAAAACGATCTCTCGCTTGCCCTAGCCGCCCACCCGATACGCATTGAAGCCCCGATACCTGGGAGATCTCTCGTTGGCATTGAGGTGCCAAACAGCGCAAAAACAATTATCGGACTCGCCTCCCTTCTCAAAACGGAAACATTTCAGAAAACGTCTGACCAGCTCTTACTCGCTCTTGGGAAAGATGTGACCGGCCAGCCTGTCTTCGCTAATGTTAAGAAGATGCCTCATCTCTTGATTGCCGGAGCCACGGGAGCGGGGAAGTCCGTCGCCATCCACGCCCTCATCGTCAGTCTGCTCTACCATAATTCTCCCGAGTCTCTGCGTTTTATCATGATTGACCCTAAGCGTGTTGAGCTTTCCGTTTATAACAAAATTCCGCATATGTTGACCCCGGTAATTACAAACGCGAAGCAGGCAATCCTCACGCTGAAATGGGCGGGCGGTGAAATGGAGAGACGTTATGATCTTTTGCTTAAAGTGGGAGCGCGAGACATTGAAGCCTATCACGGGGTCCATGACGGATATGAATCCATGCCTTATCTCGTAATTATAATTGATGAGCTCGCCGACCT
>DATDZM010000005.1:0-2069 GCA_036516815.1 Minisyncoccota bacterium
CCCCCGCCTCTCGGAGTGGCCGACAATGACGTAATCCGCCCCCATGTTTTTAAGCATCTCCAGCGAGACTTCCCCGGTGTACGCTCCCCGAGCCGAACCGGGATTTATCCAAAAAACATCTTGGGCGCCGAGAGCAAGCGGAGCTTTCGGGGGAAGGGCAAAAAGATATGGGAATGGCGGGCAAAGGATAATTTTCACCCTTGAGAAGGAAATTTTAGTCCGGGCGAGTCCCTTTTTTACTTCACCGAAGACGCGCCTAGCCTCCGATAAGCTTCCGGGATTCATCTTCCAATTTCCAACGACAAAATATTTTTTCATACGGAAATGATTTTATATGGTATCAAGCACGGAATACAAAGGCTTCACCATGGCGATAGTAAAGAACCCGACCACGATCCCGATAACTATGAGAATAATCGGTTCAACAATCGTTGACAAGTCTTTTGTCATATCGGCAACTTCCTCCTCGTAGAAATCGGCAAGGCGAGTCAACATTTCCGCCATTTTGCCCGTCTCTTCCCCCGCCGCCATCATCTCCCCCAATAAACTTGGGTATAGATTTTCATGTCTTAAGAAGGCCTCCGATATGGGCGACCCTTTTTGCACCTTTTCTTTTGCCTCTTCAAGGATAGCTTTATATCTGTGATTTTGAAGAACATCTTTTGTAATATTGAGGCTCTCCACGATATTTACTCCCGACCCGATAAGTGATGCGAGCGTTCTTGACGTCCGAGCCGAATTTATTTTCTTGACCAGAGTGGAAAAAATCGGCAGGAAGAGAAGAATATTTGATACCACTCGCTTGCCGCGCTCCGTCTGCAAGACCCAAATAAAAAAAATAAGGAGGAGAGGAAAGACCGTGATTGAGACAAGAATATGCGTGGAGAGGAAATTGCTTGTTGAGATGATTATTCTGGTGCTCATGGGGAGCTTTGTGCCAAGTTCTTTAAATGTCATAAGGAGGGTAGGGACGACATAAATCATCATGAGAGCCCCAATACCTCCCATGGCAATAAGAATAATAGCCGGATACATAAGGGCCCCTCTTATTCTGCGTCTTAATGTATTATCGCGCTCAAGCTGGGAGGCGATTAATTTCAGTGATTCGCTCAAGTTACCGCTTTCTTCTCCAACCTTGACCATAGCGACGAAAAGCAGAGAAAATATTTTTGGGAAGCTTGCCGTCACCTCGCTCAAGGATTTCCCTTTCCTGATCCCGTCCGAGAGGTTGACCAGAGTTTGGCGGAATTTCTTGTTTCTTGTTTGTCTGCTTAGAGTGTCTATTGACCGGACGATTGGCACTCCCGCCGAGACCATTGCCCCTAAATTTCTGGCGAATATCATTTTGTCCACCATTGATACCGCGCCTAATCCTAAAGCATCTAAGGAGAACTTTTTTTTCGCCAATTCCTCCTCTCTAAAGGAGGTGAGAATATACCCCTCCGCCCGCAGAGAGCGGGCAAGTTCAAAACGGTCCTTGGCTTCCCGGATTCCCTCCGTTTCTTCTCCGGAGATTTTTTTTGCCTGATAGTTATACTTCATTCTGTTGTAACGCGTAGCACTTCTTCAATAGTCGTGATCCCGCGCACCGCCTTTACGATACCGTCTTCAACCATCGTCATCATCCCCTCTTTTTTAGCCTGGCGCTCAATGGTATCTGACGTGGTGTTTGAGGTAATCATGTTCTTTATCGTCTCCGTGACAACAAGCGCCTCATGAATCCCAATCCTGTCCTGGTATCCGTCGGGCGAGTCTTCAGTCGCGACCGGCTTGTAGAAAGGAATTTTTTCCCAGTTGATTTTTGGGTCAACGATTTTCTCGTCGTGGAGAAATTTCAAGACCCGGTCAAGGTCTATTTCTTTCGCCAAAAGTTCCAGTCGAGATTTGCTTAAAAGATATTTTTCTTTCTTCTCGCTTAATTTCCTCACCAGCCTCTGGGCAACGATCAAGTTTATGGTTGAAGCTAGGAGGAACGGCTCCACCTTCATGTCCAAAAGGCGAGGGATGCTCCCCGAGGCTGAATTTGTGTGCAAGGTTGAGAGGACGAGGTGGCCGGTTAGAGCGGCATT
>DATDZM010000006.1:0-6980 GCA_036516815.1 Minisyncoccota bacterium
TTAACTGTCGGATTCGGTCTAAGAAAAACTATATTCAGATTAGTCCTAGTACAATTTCCTGGACTCCCAGGAGGATTTGACTTAACGTTACTGCAAAGTTTGGAAATTTTATCCCCCGTAGTTATATTAAATTTTTGCACACATTCTGAGCGAGTAGACCCACAAACCCCAAAAATCTCACCCTCGTATAAATTAGGAACAGATCCTGCATCGGCGAACAAAACAAACTGTTTTCTCAAGGCCTCTGTAGTGATATCAAAGTAAACCCCGTATCCAGAAGGAAATACCTCCTCATCGTGAGGCGGCCAAGGGAAAAGAGTGTATCGACTGAACCTCCTAACCCCTGACCCATACACTTGAGCTTGTCGAATGGTTAGAGCTACCTCGTCGCTCGTCCTCCGCAGAGAGACATTTTGCTTGAATTTCGGGTAATTGAAGAAAACTACGGCAGTGACAAGTATGGCGATGCTGATTGTTACAAGAAGTTCAACGAGGGAAAAACCGTTGTTAGGCGTTGGGGTATAGGCACTAGGGTATAGGGTGCAGGATTTAGGGGGTAGTTTTATTCGTAGATTCGTATGCATTCGTAGTTTAGTATCGCTTATTGGTATCGCGTTTAAGTTAAAAAGGCTCTAATCAAATAATCTCCGTAGAGAAACGATACAAACGTTCCCAGCACGAGAAACGGCCCGAAGGGAATCTTACTCTTCAGTGTATATTGTTTCCCGTAAATTAGTAAGAGGGCTATGCCGATAATCGCCCCTGCCCAAAAAGAGAGGAGGAGAGCGAGGATGCCTTTTTCCACCCCAAGCATAAAACCGATACCTAAAGAAAGTTTGGCGTCCCCTAACCCCATCCATGTCCCGCGGGAGAAAAACCAAAAGGAAAAAAAGAAAAGGAAAAATAACACTCCCGCGATTATATTGCTTGTAGCCTGAGCCTTGTAGTTTATAAGGGCGTAGAGAAGAGACAATCCGGCAAAAAAGTAAGACCAGGAGTTGGGGATGATTTGATGCTTTAAGTCGTAAGCGGAGATAAGGATGAGAAGGGAGAAAATAAGTAGAAAGTAGAAAGTTGAAAGCCCGCCCGACTGAACAACATCAGTCGTTCGGGCGGGTAGAAAGAGAGGAGATAATCCGTAACTCGCGATTTGTAATTGTTTTTTGACTACTAAAAGAAACACCGCCCCAGTTACAACTTCCATCACAAAATACCGAAGAGATAGCCGTGATTTACAGGCTCGGCACTTCCCTCCCTGGATTAAGAAACTGATAATCGGTATGAGCTCATACCAGCTTAGTCTGTTAGAACAACCAGAGCAACTAGAACGACCCGTCAGGAAGGACTTCCCCGTACCGTAGCGCAAGGCAACAACATTTAGAAAACTGCCCACCGCCGCCCCGAAAAAGAAAAACAAAATGTAGTAGATACTCACTTCAGCTCTATTTTAGCAAAATAGGAAGAAAAAAAGAAACGTGACCCAATCTTAGCTTAGGTCACTGTGTGCTCTTCAAAGAACAAAGCCCTCCGATATAAACTATCGGAGGGCTTTGTTAAAAACACTATAGCTTATGCGCAAATCCCAGCCGCGGCTAAACCGGCTTTATTCCATCCTGAACTGTCTATACACCACGATGTCCCCGCTCCCTTGAGAGCTGAAATGGAAGTAGCCCACTTCTGACCGTTAGTGTCAGTATTGCAAGCCTGGGTCGCCCCGGTGGCCGCGTTAGCCGTCACCTGGGCCAAGGCGTTAACAATGTTAGGGTCAGCAAACATAGCGCCCCCAGCGCAATCAAGTATATCTGCTCCGTAGTTGCCACTGCCATCATAATAAATCTCCGCTTGAGCTTTTATCGTAGACATATTTGCTTTTACTGCTGCATCTGCCCCTTTGTTCCTCGCCACATTAAGCGAGGCCATAACAACGGACGATAATATACCGATAATGGCGATAACAACCAGAAGCTCAATAAGGGTAAAACCGGTATTACTTTTTAGATTTTTCATGTCATTTATCTTATAACTCTTATAAACTCGACCGATACTTAATAATAAACACCCTAAAGAAATTACTCACTGCACACTCCGTCCGAGGCCGCCCCGGAATGATTCCACCCCGTGCTGTCTATGCACCATGAACCTCCTCCCCTTAGCGCCGAAACGGAAGTAGCCCACTTAAGGCCCGAGGTATCAGTACTGCAGGCTTGAGTAGCTCCGCTCGCAGAATTCTCAAGCGCTTGACCTAAAGCATTTGTAATATTGGCGTCCTTAAACATGCTATTTACTGCGACGCAGCTTGAGATATTTAATCCATAATTCCCGTTAGTGTCATAATAAATCTCCGCCTGGGCTTTGATACCGCTAAGATTAGCCTTTACCGCCGTGTCGGCACCTCTATTTCTCGCGGTGTTAAGAGAGGCTATAACGATAGACGACAATACACCAATAATAGCAATTACAACCAAAAGTTCGATTAAAGTGAAGCCTCTTGTATTCTTATTTTTAAACATTACCCCTGTTTAAGTCTTAACAAAAACGACCGTCATCGCCACCGGTCTATTATACACTAACTTGGGTAGAAGAGGCGAAGCACATATCCACAGGCATATTTTATGGCTCTGGCAAGAACTAATTCCCCGGCATGCGCCGGGGAATTGGGTTATAAAACTCTACTAAAAAATGACCGCAGACTAGCTACAAGCCCCTGTCGCGGCTGTGCCAGCTTTATTCCATCCTGAACTGTCTATACACCACGTGCCTCCAGCGGCCTTAAGAGCGCTTGCTGAAATTGCCCATTTCTGACCATTGGCATCAGTATTACAGGTAACAGTAGCGGGTGTTCCCAAACTTGCCTTTGCTTGAGCTATAGCATTTTTTATATTTGAGTCAGTAAACATGCCTGTTTCTGAACCAGCCGTGCAGATAGAACTCGCGCCGTATGTACTACCAGTATCGTAAAAAATCTCCGCTTGGGCTTTAATGCTGGCTAAGTTTGCTTTAACCGCCGCGTCCGCCCCTTTATTCCTCGCTGTGTTTAGGGAAGCAAGAACGACGGAGGATAAGATGCCGATAATGGCGATGACAACCAAAAGTTCTATAAGAGTAAACCCGCCTTTCGTATTCCTGAATTTCTTTAACATTTTGTGATTATTTGTATTAACTTATAAACTCGACCGCCCGCTTATAACGGACATGATTTCTATACTGGGTATTATATCTCATAGAATCCTTACAAAGTAGCCCCATGTGGATAACATTTGCTTATTGTATCCCCGAGCTCACATTGTAAATAGGGCCAAGCACGGAGACTAGAAGAATCCCCACGGCTAGGCCTAATGCAACTATCATTACCGGCTCTATGAGGCTTACCAGGGTGTCAACGGCGTTATCAACTTCCCGCCGGTAGAACTTTGAGAGAGTGGCGAGGATAAAGTTAAGTCTGCCGGACTCTTCCCCCACCTTTATCATCTGGGTCACGAGAGGAGGGACATCTTTATATTTTGAGAACACTTCGGATATGGAGGAGCCGCTTTTAATCGCGTCCACGGATTTGCGCAAAATGTTCGCGTAGACCAAATTCCCTACCACGTCGGCGGCTATCTCAAACGAATGTACGACGGGAATCCCGCTTGACATTAAAGTGGCTAAATTATCGGTTACTCTCGCGATATAAAATTTCTGGTACAGCGAACCGATGTAGGGCAAAGATATTTGCTCTCTAGCTATAAGAGCCTTCCCCTCCTTAGTCCTTAAGTATCTCCAGAGGAGGAGCGCCCCTGCTATGATAATGACAAGAATGATAACGCCAAACTGGAGAAGAAAATCGCTTAACCCAAGGATTATTTTAGTATAGACCGGGAGCTCCTGCCCAGTGTCCTTTAGGATTTTCCCGAGATTGGGAATAACGAAAACGAGCATAAGCACGAGGACGCTGAAAAATGTAAAAATAACAAAGGCGGGATAAATCAAAGCGTTTCTGGCTTTTGAGACAATCTCGTATGAGCGTTCAAGGTAATCGGCCAAATAAGCGAATATCTCATCTAACTTGCCGGACTCCTCCCCGGAGCGCACCATACTAATGTAAAAGTCGGAAAATACTTTCTGATGTTTTGCCATTGCTTGAGACATGGAGACTCCTCCTTGGATATCTTCTACCACCTCAAAAAGTGTCTTTTTCAACTTATTGCTTTCCGCTCCGGAGGCGAGAAGCTTAAAGGACTCAATAACGGAGACTTTGGCTTGGAAAAGGGTAGAGAGCTGGCGGGAAAAAACAACAATCTCTCTTGAGCTCACTCTGTCAAATAATGAAGACGCCTTAAAGATACTGCCCCTTTTTTCCTCCGCCGGTTTTATGGAGACAACGATAAGGTTCCTGTTTTGAAGGGAGCTCACGGCAATATCTTCTGTCACCGCTTCAATATTTCCTGAACGTCTTTCCCCTGTCGGGGTGGTAATTTCGTATTTATACAGCATGAGGCTAGAGTTTAGAAGTTAGAGGAGACCCTCAAGAGCCTTGGGGTTCAATGAGTAACTCAAGGCAGTTTCCGTGGTAATTTCCCCGTCTCTCACCAAGGCAGCCAAGGAGCGATTCAAGCTTATCATCCCCATTTCAAAATTTGTTTCAATGATAATGTCAATTTCGTGAGTGCGGTTGTCCCTTATCACGTTCTTTACCGCCGGCGAGCTGATGAGGAGCTCGTAGGCCGGGATGCGCCCACCCGATATCCTCGGGACAAGGCGTTGAGAAAAAACGCCGAGAAGAGCGTTTGAAAGCTGGAGACGAATTTGGTTTTGCTGCTCGGAAGGGAATGAATCTATAATCCTGTCTATGGTCTGGGCGGCGTTATTGGTGTGGAGAGTGGCAAAAACCAAGTGCCCGGTCTCGCCGGCGGTAACGGCTGTGGAAATCGTGTCAACGTCCCTCATTTCTCCGATCATGAGCACGTTTACATCCTCTCTAAAAGCGCTCCGCAGAGCCGTTTGGAAGCTTTTTGTGTCAATCCTCACCTCCCGCTGGTCAATGATGGATTTGTCCTGCGTGAAAAGATATTCAATCGGGTCCTCAATAGTTATCACATGTTCAGAACGGGTCATGTTAATGTAGTTGACCATGGAAGCAAGAGTAGTTGACTTCCCGTGCCCTATAGGGCCAACGACAAGGAAGAACCCCTGCTCTTTACTCGCAAAGCTGGTGAGCACTTCCGGCAGACGCAATTCCTTGAGAGTGGGGATATTAGTTGGGATAAGCCTAAGAGCGGCGCCCACAAAACCCCGCTGATAAAAGACATTGACCCGAAATCTCACCTTGTCTTCATAAGAGTACGAAAAGTCAATCTCTTTATTTTCAAGAAAGAGCTTCTTATCCTCATCCTTGAGCATGGCGAAAACCAGCCCCTCGGCGTGTTCTGGAGTAAGAATCGGGTACTTAATGAGGGGAATAAGGCCCCCCGACACGCGAAAAGTCGGGTGCCTGTCAACGGAAATGTGGAGATCGGAAGCTCCCTCTTTTAAGATTACGGTTATTAACTCTTCTAACTCTTTTTTATATTCCATGGCGCTCTTATTTCTTTCCATTCACCCCTCCTGTAATCATGGCGTTTACCTTCTTCACCACTTCGGAGGGGGTAAGATACGCTTTAATGATGTAATCCGACGCTCCCAGGCTCATTCCCTTTTCAATATCCTCTTTCTGCCCGAGATTAGTTAAAATAATCACTTTTGTTTTACCCAATATGCCCTCGGCTTTGGCAAGGCGAAGGAATTCAAAGCCGTCCATCTGCGGCATGATGATGTCAAGGAGAATTATATCCGGGAGAAAACCGTTTTTAATTTTTTCAAAAGCTTCGTTACCGCTGAAAGCAATCTCAACGTTGAAGTTCTGTTCGCGAAACTTCAAAGAATACATGTCAAGAAGAAACTCATCATCGTCAATGATGAGAATGTTGCGCGTGCCTGCTTTTGGCTCACTATGCATAAGTTTATTATAGCGCATCTAGTTCCTCAAGACCAACAACTCCGGCGAATATCTTCTTCAACGTATCCTCCCGCACGGAAAGCATTCCCTGCCTTCTCCCTTCTTTCACTATCTCCGGCTCCACGGGATTTTTTAATATTATATCTTCAAGCTCCGGAGTTTTTTCTAAAACTTCAAAGACCGCTGTCCTGCCTTTAGCCCCCTGCGGACAGGAAGGGGACGGCAATCCGGCATAGACAACGCGCGGAAGATGAAGGTCTCGCCTTAATTCCTCGGGAATTTGGTCGAGTTCCGAGTCTATTTTTTCCTTTGTCTTGCCGATTAAAGGGATTTCCTTCCTTGAATTTTCGCACAGGGTTCTCGCCAAGCGCTGGGCAATGGCGATAAGAAGCGTCGGAGCGATAAGGAATGGGTCCACCCCCATGTCAACGAGTCTTGGGATAACTCCCGCGGCGTTATTGGTGTGGAGGGTGGCGAAAACTAGGTGGCCCGTGAGAGCCGCTTGGATAGCGAGGGCCGCGGTTTCCTTGTCTCTTATCTCTCCGACCATGATCATGTCCGGGTCCTGGCGAAGAATGGTGCGGAGACCGGTCGCGAAGTCATACCCTATCTCCGGACGAATCTGCGACTGGCTTACCCCCTCAATGTTGTACTCAACCGGGTCCTCAAGCGTTATGACGTTATATTTTTCTTTATCCAGTTCCATAAGCATGGAGTAAAGAGTAGTTGATTTTCCCGAGCCGGTCGGGCCGGTAATGAGGATTAGGCCGTACGGTTTGTTTAAGGCGTCCTGCACTACTTGAAGATTCCTCCCCTCCAGTCCGATCTGGTCCAGCTTTTTTACGCCCTTAGTCTTATCAAGGACACGCATCACTACTTTTTCTCCGTAGAAGGTGGGCAAGGTGGAAACGCGGAAGTCAATTTCGCGGTTTTCAATCCTCGCCTCAAAGCGTCCGTCCTGGGGCTTCCTCTTCTCGTCTAATTTCATATTGGTGAGTATTTTAAC
>DATDZM010000007.1:0-2302 GCA_036516815.1 Minisyncoccota bacterium
CAGTCGGCTTCTCGCCGTTTAAAACAAAAAATCCTGTCGCTAAAAGAAGGACCGCGAAAATTCCCCAAAAAAGAAACTTTTTACGCCCGAGGGCGCCGGAAACTTTTTTAAAATAGTTCATTTATTCTTTCAGGGCGAAACCTACCCCGCGCAAAGTATGGATCAGGGGCTTGCCTCTATCATCTTTGATTTTCTTGCGGAGATATCTTATGTGCACGTTCAACTCGTTGTTCGACTCTTCAAAGCCGGGACCCCAGGCCACATCCAAGAGTTCTCTCCGGCTTATGGCCTCTCCTTGTCTTGAAAGGAGTGTTTGAAGGAGCATGTATTCCTTGGGAGTAAGAGTTATCACCTTGCCGGCGCGAATAACTTCGTGTTTCTTGGTATCGAGCACCAAGTCGCCCACTTTCCAGATATTGCCATCCACCGTCTTTCTCCTCCGTAATACCGAACGGATGCGGGCAAAAAGCTCGTTTATGCCAAAGGGCTTGACGATGTAATCGTCCGCGCCCAAGTCCAGTCCCCTTACCCTCTCTTCTTCCAGGCCCCTGGCGGTAAGCATGATGATGGGAGTATGAATCTGCCTGTTGCGAAGCTCTTTACAAACAGCAAAGCCTCCCTTCTTGGGAAGCATGATGTCGAGAAGAATAAGCTCATATTTATTTTTCAGCGCCTTATTTAATCCTTCCACTCCGTCATAAGCCACATCCACGGAATAATGTTCGCTTTTAAGCGCTCGCTTTAAAATATCCACGATCTTTTGCTCATCTTCAATAATTAAAATTGCCATATATTTAATCTTTATATCATAAAACGCTTTGATGCGCAATGTTTTACATTATTAAATTTGAATTAAGTTATCCACATAATTCACATATTTCTCCCCTTGATATAATTGACATAAACACCCGATATATAATATTATTAGTATAGTATTAAGTTTATATTAAGTTATTATGCAAATAAAAAAGCACATCGCGCGAAATAGCCAGAGAGAAGAAAGACAGGCCCGCCTGCCCGGGCAGGCGGGCCTGGAGATAATATTGGAGATACTATTCTTCTCCGTCATTTTTTTGGGCATGTCCTTCATGGTGGCAGAAGGAGAGGAAAATCCGACCCCAGAAGATCAATCATATGACAGCATACGCCGATACGGCGCGCTTGAAAATAAAATATCCTACTTATCTTACTTGGGCATGCTAGAGAGCATTGAGAGCGCAAAAGAAGAAATTGGAGAAAGAAATAAACAAGGTCGAAAATTTTATTCTTACGGAAGAGGAAAAATTCAGCCTTTTTGGCTGGTTTGTAAGCATTCTTTAGAAACTAATTATGACAACAGTAATTAATTCACCCGGAGACCGCAATACGAGCGATTCCTCAGGGACTTAATTTCTACCAAGACGACTCCTGCTTTATTTCCCATATCTCCTTGCCTATGCGCTTCTGCACGCTGTTTAGATCATATAGAAGCTCTGCCTCAATGGTTTTTTCTTCCGGAGACATTCCCTCTGCTCCGGAACTTTTGCGAACTGCCTCTAGCTCTCTTTCAATATCGCGTCTTATCAAGGCAAAGCCCCGGCGGATGGATTCTTCGGCTTCTCTTACTTCCCTTGTGAAGGCTTTGTGCTTCCTCTTGCCGTGGTAATAGTGATAGATAATGAAGGCGGAGAGCCCGGAGAGAATAATGAGAAGCAGAATTACTAGTACAAAATAAATGGTTTCGTAATTTAAGCGGTTTGATCCGAATTCTATGGCCGTCCTGTTCACCCTCATTTGAATCTGCGAAGAGGGCGGAGAGAGCTGCTCTCCTTGCTGGCTCTGCGTCCAGAGGAGATAGTCTCCGGGCGCAAGGAATCCGCCATGCCTGTAGAACCAATCGCCGTTCCTGTCCGACTCAGTGGTAGCGGAGATCGTTTCCCCGGTTCTTAAATTCTGCAGATAAATTATAACTGTCTCGTTGATAATGTCGGTTTTGCCCCCCAGATAAAAGATGTCTTTGTTGGAAATATCCTTGGAGATGGTAGTGATCAGGGGCGGAGTAAATTCGAAGGTATAAGCGCGAGCGGAAGGGACAAGGGCAAAAGAGAGGCCAATCAACAGAAGAACCACAAGCATCTTGGCGCCGTACTTTTCCTTATACTTTTTAAGCTCGTCCAACTGAAAGAGCACTCCCTCGGGCAGTTTTTTCTCCGTGTGGAGCGCATGGGTGACGTGGTGCCAGCGCCGGACTTTGTAAGCTCCAAACAAAAGAGCCGAAATGAGAATCAAAATTATTATCCAGAATATTTTCCACGGCATGAAA
>DATDZM010000008.1:0-2168 GCA_036516815.1 Minisyncoccota bacterium
CACGCCGGTCGTAAATAATGCCCCTGTCGCTAAAGAGAACCGTGTGACGGAGACGGTTGTTCTCGCTTTTAATGGCGTAGGCTTCGCCCTTTTTCACTTGAAGAATCCAAATTTTGGAGAGAAACAAAAAACCGACGAGGCAGAAGAAAATGCCCGACCCTAAAATAAGCCTCCGGGCAAGAGGCTTCTCAAACCGGCCTTCAAACTGATCCCTGTCAAACTCGGGAAGATTGCTGGAATCAAGAAAAATCTCGTCGGGATCGATTTCTCGATTCTTTACGCCACTCTTCAAAAGTCGCCTCCTCAAATATTCTGACCACGGCATTTAATAATTGTATCAGAAAGAAAATCCTAAGCGAAAATTCAAAACTGACGCGGTTCACAACTCCGAAAAAACTATTCCCTCACGTAAAGGAGGAGGCGCTGTTTCAAAAAAAACACAATGACAAATAATATGGCGAAAGTAATCGAAAAAACATAAACGAAGCCCCGATCAGGACCGACCGCGTTATATAGCGAATCAATAGCCAATCCGGCAATGAGCATTTCATAATAATCACGGAAGAAAAAAGCCCCCGCCGCGGCAAAGATAAAAGACAGCCACCACGGGAACGCCACGATAGCGATAAAAAGAATAACATCTCCGACAATCCTCGCTCCTAACGAGGAAGAATATAAATTTCTACCCATGCTCGTTCAAAAAAATTAACTTCTCCTCTAAAAAACGCGAACTGGAAAGGGTCAGTCGGCTTTGATTCTATATGTTCGACCGAACCCAAGAATGAGGCCTCGGTGCCCGGCAATGTTACCGGATCTCCCGTCATAACACCCACATCTTTCGGCAGTTTTATTCTAAAATTTCCTCCTCCCCATCCTTCGGCTTCGGCGTGAATTTTGCCCCCTATGATGACCGGCAAAATCGTACTGGAAGAAGAAAACAAGCTGACTAAAGATGTCCTCTCAAAAACCTCCGATACTTTGCCGACCACATAATCGCCTATAAATACCGTCTCCCCGCCTTCAAGGCCCCCCCTTCTACCCGCATCAACGACTAGCGTGTCATAAGGCGACGACGGAGGCGACTTAAGAATAGCCGCGAGAATAACGGACTTATTTTCATTTCGTCCCACTAACGCCCTCAACTCCTCGTTTTCCCTTTTATAAAGTTCAAGCGATGTTCGTTCCTGTTCGTAAAATTTTAGCCGAGACTTAAAATCATTGTTTTCCTCAATAAGCGTCTGTTTAGATTCAAGAAAAGAAAAAAACGTAAGAAGCTTGCCGGTAACCGCGTCCTCGATTTTCCAAACAGGATACGCCAAATAGTGGAAAAAACCGCTCGCGGCGTATGACCTTGAAAAATGAAGAACCGCCACAAGGCATACGAAAAAAAGCACGACAAGAAGAGGCGCCAGGCGGAATTTCGCGCGTCCGCTACTTTTGAGAAGGTAGCTCATCTTCGTTTTGAATCAAAATGTCTTGATACTTTGAGAGGTCTTCTAGAATGACTCCCGTGCCGCGTCCAACCGCGCTTAAGGGCTCATCGGCGATATGAAACGGAATCCTGGCATATTCGGTCAGAAGCTCGTCCAAGCCCTTAATCAACGCTCCGCCTCCGACCAAATAGGCTCCGCGATTCATAATATCAGATACGATTTCAGGAGGAGTCGTTTCAAGAACTTCTTTTACCGATTCGACAAGATTATCAATGGAGCCGGAAATAGCCTCCCTTATATCAGCGTCTGTTACGATAACCTCGCGAGGCAAGCCTGTAATGAGATCGCGGCCTTTTATAGCCGCTTCCATCGGCATCAATTGAGGTGTCACCGAGCCTATGGCTATCTTGATATTTTCCGCAGTTTTTTCTCCGATTAAAATTTTAAATTCGCTTCTTATGTATGAAATTATGTCATTGTTGAGCTTATCTCCGGCAATTTTCAAATTTTTGGAACGAACGATGCCTCCCAAAGATATTACGGCAATGTCGGTCGTTCCTCCCCCGATGTCAATAATCATATTCCCGACCGGCTCTCTGACTGGCAGTCTTATGCCGATGGCTCCGGCCATCGGCTCTTCAACTATAAAAACTTCTCTGGCGCCGGCATTCCTCGTGGCGTCGCGCACCGCTCTGATCTCAACATTGGTGATGCCTGAAGGAACGCCGACGACAA
>DATDZM010000009.1:0-4324 GCA_036516815.1 Minisyncoccota bacterium
CCCACTGAAGAAGACGCGAATCTTGAGGCGGGTGAAGAAGGCATTGAGATAGGAGTGAGCCTGCCGAAGAAAAGAATCCACTCTTTGGATATGCTCTCTGGCGGCGAGAGAGCGCTGACCTCAATCGCCGTGCTCTTCGCCCTCTCACAGGTGAACCCCCCTCCATTCCTTGTGCTTGACGAGACTGATGCCGCTCTTGACGAAGCGAATTCCAGAAAATACGCGGCGATGCTCCGGAGCCTCGGGGAGAGGACCCAGCTTATTGTTATCACTCATAACAGGGAGACGATGAAGCAGGCAGGGATTCTCTACGGAGTGACGATGGGGGCAGACTCAATCTCCAAACTGCTCTCCATTAAATTTATTGAAGCGGAGCAATTTATAAACCTTTGACTTCCTCGCTTCAATTTGTTACCTTAGGGATGACTCATATGTTGACGATACGACTGCAGAGAATTGGCAAGAAGCATGACCCGAGCTATCGGGTGGCCTTAATTGATTCAAGAAAAGCTCCAAAAAGCGGCGCTTTTTTGGAGCACCTCGGTTCATATAATCCTCAAAGGGGGAAGCCCCAGCTCAAAGCGGAGCGAATCAAAGAGTGGATGGGTAAGGGGGCGCAGGCGTCAGAGACCGTGCATAATATCCTAGTCAGGGAAAAATTAATTGCGGCAAAGAAGAAAGATGTTTTGCATCATACGAGAATTGCGAAAGCGAAGGAGAAAAAAGGCAGTGGAAAGTCGGTCGAGGCTGCTTAACCCTTATAAGATAACTTCATAAATCCCGTAAAGATTATGGCTGACCACGATAAAGAATTTCTGGAATATGTTGTAAAGGCTCTTGTTGACAACCCAGACAAAGTAAAAATTGACCGCAAGGTTGACGAGATGGGCGTTCTCATAACCCTAAAACTGGACCCGTCCGACATGGGGAAGATCATCGGCCGCAGCGGCAATACTGCCAAAGCGATCCGTACTCTGCTCCGCGTAGTGGGCATGAAAAACAACGCCAGAGTGAACTTGAAGATTGAGGAGCCGGAAGGCGGCAGGCAGGAGAGATCTTCAAAGACTGTTGACGAAGCGATGGACGATCTTAAAATCTAGTTAAAAAACAAAAACCCGTGTGCTACAATGAAGGCGTGGGTTTTTGTTTTTTTGCATGACTTTATTTCACGTCGTCACTTTATTTAAGGAGTCGCTCGCGGGTTATACAGGTAGCTCTATCTTGAAGCGCGCGCAGAAAAACAAAATTATAAAGATCATATTTTACAGCCCGCGGGATTATAGCAAAGACAAGCACAAAACCGTGGACGATAAGGCGTTTGGAGGAGGGCCAGGGATGGTCCTCAAGATAGAACCGATTATTAAAGCCGTCTTAAGTGTTATAAATGTTCTAAATGAAAGAACTGGAAAAACACCTACAACACCTACAACACCTACAACACCTACAACATCTAGAACAAAAGTTGTAATTCTCTCTCCTACTGGTAAACAATTTACATCAAAGCTCGCGAGCGAGTGGGCGAAGAGGTACAACTCCTTTATTTTAATCTGCGGCCACTATGAAGGGATTGACGCGAGGGTGAAGAAAATTTTAGGGGCTGAAGAAATTTCAATCGGTCCGTATGTTTTAACAGGCGGGGAGCTTGGGGCAGGAGTTATCATAGACGCCGTTTCTCGGCAAATTCCCGGTGTCTTGGGGAAAGCAGGGTCTCTTGAAGAAACTCACGGTCTCGGGGTCCCAGTTTATACAAGGCCAGAGGTTTTTAAGCATAAAGGGAAAAGTTTTAAAGTTCCTAAAGTTTTAATGTCGGGAAACCATAAACGCATTAATGAGTGGAGAAGGGCATATGCGAAGTGAAGACCAAAAAGAAGTGAAGTCAATGAAATTCCCCGAGGGATTTTTCTGGGGAGCGGCCACGGCTTCGTATCAAATAGAAGGAGGGATTGAAAATAACGACTGGGCGGAGGCGGGGCGTAACGCCAAAGTCCCCCCCGCCGGCATTGCCGCCGACAGCTGGAATCGCTTCAGAGAAGATTTTGACTTGGCGCGTAATCTGCACCAAAATGCGCACAGATTTTCTCTTGAATGGGCGCGCATTGAGCCGGAAGAAGGCAAATTTGACTCAAACGCTATAGAGCATTACAGAGAGGTTATCAGGGAATTGAAAAAGCGCGGCCTTGAACCATTTGTCACTATTTGGCACTTCACTCTCCCCCTATGGTTTTCTCATCAAGGAGGTTTCTTAAATCCCAAGGCGCCGGAGATATTTTCAAGATACTGCAAGCACATAATCCGTGAGCTTAGCAATGAGGCTCATTTCTGGATGACAATAAATGAGCCAGAGGTTTACGCGAGTAACGGCTATCTGCGAGGCACGTGGCCTCCCTTTCGTCATAATCCGCTTGCTTTAATCCGGGTGACTAACGTTTTAGTAAAATCCCACATTCTTGCTTACAAGAAGATGAAAGCGGCAAATGCCGGAATTTTTATTGGTATCGCCAAAAACAACATGGACATAGAGGCGAATTGGAATCCCTTCTTCAAAATAGTGGCGAAATTTATGAACTGGTTCTGGAATGAAAGATTTTTAGACAACACAAAAGATGCTCTTGATTTTATAGGCTTAAACCATTACATCCATAAAAAATTTGGAGTTAGTCATAAGGAGGAGGCGACCGACATAGGCTGGCCGATTTTTCCAAAAGGAATTTATAATTGCCTGTCCAAGCTTAAAAAATACAGGAAGCCGATTTATATAACGGAGAATGGATTAGCGGACGCGAAAGACATCCGCCGCGAGAGATACATCAAAGATTACCTTCGCTGGGTGTGGTGGGCGATTAAAGAAGGGGCGGACGTGCGGGGATATTTTTACTGGTCGCTTATTGATAACTATGAATGGGCGCACGGATACGCCCCAAGATTCGGGCTGGTAGAGGTTGATTACAAGACACAGAAGAGAACTATCCGCCAGTCCGTCATCGCTTACGCGGATACCTGCAAGTTAAATGAATTAAAACCGTAGTATAATTATTAAACACTTATGTTTTGGCTCTATCTTGTCGTATTGGCGAATCTTATAAGCGCGATAGTTATTCTCATAGATACTTATCTTGTCGGTCCGCGCGCGATAGGGAAGTCAGAGGTCTACGCCTTCTATATCGGCCTCCTCTCCATTGTCGTTTTAGTGATGGTCCCGTACGGTTCCGTGACCTTGCCGGGTATAAACATCATCATCATAGCCTTGGTTGTCGGCCTAAGCTACATGGCTTCTATCATAGCCTTTTACAAAGCCTTACAAATTTCTCATCCTTCGGATGTCGCGCCCGCCCTAGGGGCAGTTACGGCGATCTCTTCTTATATTTTTGGTTATTTTTTTCTGGCGAGCACTCTCTCTCAAAGTTTCTTTCTAGCCTTTGTGCTTCTTGTTACCGGGACCTTCCTCATGTCCTATTTCCACTTTACAAAACTTTCTCTCCTATATATTGTTGCCGCCGGGGTGCTTTTCGGGTATTCTTCAGTGTTTTTGAAAATTCTTTTCGCAGAGACAAGTTTTGCCAACGCTTTCTTCTGGTCTCGTATTGCTAACGTCTTCTGGGCTCTAACCATTCTCCTTATCCCCGTAAGCGCGCGGGCGGTTTTGAAAAACGTCCGCACCGCTTCCAGAAAAACAAAGTCTCTTGTCCTTGTAAATAAAGCTTTGGCGGGGGTCGCCGCTTTCCTTATCTTCATTGCCTTGAAGCTAAGCAGTAATATCTCCTTGGTAAACGCTTTAGCTGGCGTGCAATTTGTCTTCCTCCTTCTTTTCGCTTTTATTTTGCCTAAAAAATATCCTCACTACTTTGAGGAAACGAAGACGATGCGGGGGAAGAGCAGAATTCTCCATCGCATTGTCGCTACCATTCTTGTTATAACCGGGTTCTTTGTCCTGTTTTTATGATTAAAGAAAAAAAGAGATACAAAAAATTAAAAAAACTCCTTCTCGTCGTCTTGCTCATCCTCCTCGCCTTCTTTCTTCTATCGTTAAGGAAAATTCCAACTGATGTTACCTATGGGGTATCTTTCAGCAAATTCCATAGCGACGAGTTGCGTCTTGACTGGAGAGAGGCATACATGGCTATTTTGAGCGACCTTAAGGTTCGCCACGTGCGGCTCACAGCTCATTGGCCAATGATTGAGCCGGAGGAGGGCAAGTATAATTTCTCCGAGATTGATTACCAGATGAATGAAGCGAAAAATCTCGGGGTAGATGTTATCCTCGCCATAGGCAGACGCCTGCCCGGCTGGCCGGAGTGCCACGAGCCAGACTGGGCGAAGAATCTAG
>DATDZM010000010.1:0-2244 GCA_036516815.1 Minisyncoccota bacterium
TTTTCTTGATTCTATAAATCCGGAAGTTGCCGTTATTCAGGTTGGTAAAAACAGCTACGGCCACCCAACCCAAGAAGTATTAAGCCGTCTTGAAAATTTTGGAATAAAGTATTATCGTACGGACTTAGACGGGACCGTTAAAGTCGTCAGCGATGGAGAGAGCTTCGCAATTTCTAATTTCTAATTACTAATTTCTAAACAAATCTCAATGTCAAAAATAAGAGAGAAAACGTTAGTAATTTTGAAGCCCGATGCTATTCATCGGGGGATAGTTGGCGAAATCTTGGACAGGTTTGAACAGAAAGGGATAAAGCCGGTAGGTATGAAAATGATAAAGATGTCCAATCTACTTTTGGATAAACACTATGCCCAGCATAAAGGCAAACATTTTTTGCCGAATCTTAAAAAGTTTATGAAATTCTTGCCGGTGATTTTAGTTGTGTTAGAGGGGCTGGACGTTGTTAGAGTGGTCCGGGCCATGTGCGGACCTACGGACGGTAAAAATGCTCCACCCGGCACAATAAGGGGGGATTATAGCATGTCTGTCTCGGCTACCATTATACATTCCTCCGAAGATCTAAAAGCATCTAAAAGAGAGATAGGGATATTCTTTAAGAAAAACGAGCTTTTCAGCCATACTCGGCCGGATATCCACTTTTACTATGCGGAAGACGAAGTGGTATAATGTGAATAGGCCCCTATTTTGTTATCAAGCTTTAGAACAGTAATTTTATCGGGGATTCCTATATGATGATAACCCCTTGGGGTTATCCTGCGGAAACCCACTATGACTCGCCGAAAGGTGAGCCAAAAAAATACTGAAGACTTGGCCAATAAGAAAGGGGCTTAAACAAAAACCACCCAATCATCTCGGGTGGTTTTTGTATTTGCCTTGCTCCTCCTTCGTTTCACTCAGTCGGGCCGCCGGGAATCGAACCCGGTCTAAACGCACCCCATGCGCTCGTACTACCGGCATACTCCGGCCCGATATTATTCAAAAATCTTCAAACCCATTTGAAGAGCTCTGAAAACTCCATCGTTGGCGTTTGCGAACTCTTCGTCGTTAGAAACGGAAACATTACCACCCTCTTTTGCGGCGTGTTTTGATTCCCGCAGGTCTCTGATGATACCGGCGGTCTTTTCATATTCTTCAACCAACTGGTCCTGTCCGTTCCTTCCGGCAAATTCCATGAAACTTGTTGTCTGTATTTCTATTTCATCCAAAATGAGCATCTGGATCCTGTGGCCGGTAAGTTTTTCTTTTGCTTGAATTCCGCGTGTCCGATACCACTCGGCTGTTTCGGGGGACAGGCTTCTCGATTCCTTGTTGTTCATAAGGGCTTGGGCGCAGACATGTATTTCAAGGCGAAGTTCGCTCAACTCTTTAATGACATTGCTTTCGGTTCCAATCACTACCCTGGGGACGTTCTTTATCTCTTGTCGGTTGCCATCGGATGATACGAAGTATTTGACCTGGGTCAGGTGGCCTTCAAGAATGTCACCTTTTATCTTTTGGAGCTTCTCCTCGAGAGAGGTTACGTTTGATGTTACATCTACGCTTAAAGCGAGCCGATTGACGCCTTCTTTTTTAAGGAATTCAACTACCAGGTCCACGCCGTTCTTTATGTCGTCATAACGTGAGGCGGTTATCGGATTTGCTTCCTCTCCCAACCAGCCCGCGCTTTTTATTTCTTCTCTCATCAGGGCTTCGAGCAGCTCTGCTCGTCTTTGGAAGTGGGCAAGCTCCGGCTTCTCGTCTTCTCTGAATTTTCTCTCCATTCTTTCTACATACGCGGCGTCAGCCGAGATCATCGCCGGATCATAAAGACCTTCGAATTTAGAAAGGGGTATGGCAGACCTTTTGTGCTTGGGAACGAGAAGGCGATGAAGCTTCCTCTCTTCCTCGGAGAGTTTTTCTAGCCCCTCCTCGGATATTTCTACGTTAGCCGTTGCCGGAGCCGGCACTTGAGATGGGGCTGTTTCAATAGCCACTTAATTCTTGTTTAAGGTTTTAATGCAGTCGGTGCAAACTTTTACCCTCTTGCCGTCCAGGCGCGCCCATTGAAGATTTACATAGCGCTTGGATTTTACGGTCGGATTATAATGGCCGCGAAGCAATACTCGCGTGGTGGACATTGTTGGTTTTTTACCGCATCGAGGACACTTTGTCATAGGTTGATAATATACCCTAACCTTGCTAACATTTCAAGGCATGGAGACATTATTACTCCCTATTTTTCAAAT
>DATDZM010000011.1:0-17536 GCA_036516815.1 Minisyncoccota bacterium
ATCCGTCTGCGCAAGAAGTGAGTCCTGGCAAACAGACTATTGACAAATATTTAGGATATGATATGATTCTCGCCAGAATCCGAGTCGTCTCAAAAGAAGGCGGCCGGAAGAAACAAGGCGGCCGAACAGGAGCCGCTAAATAAGTTCTTACCATTTCCACAAAAGAAAGGAGGACGCTATGCGTTCTCTTCTCAAGGCGACGGGCATGGCCATCATGCTTGTCGTTATCTCAAGTTTGACTGGGTCTATCATAGAATCCAGCCAGACTGTCCAAAAGGGGCCACTGCCGTCAGAGTCAGAAGTTTGGGCTCTGACGCAGGAGATCGTGCGGGAGAACCCGCAGATCTCCGACCCCAAAAAAATCCAGATCGGGCAACTGGTCTGGGTCCCGGATGGCTCGGGTAAATTCCGAGCCGAGTTGGCGAACTCCTGGGCTCTTCGAGAGTCTCGGGGCTGTATGTATTGGATGGCTCTGGAGGAACTTGTCCGTCGGGAGAGCACTCCTCTGCTCACAAATCCGTCGGGACAAGGGCAGGCTAATACTGCTCCGAAAAATTTCCTATTAGATGATTATAGGAGTTCAAGAGCCATTATTTTTTTAGGGCTTTTCTTGGTCGGTACGGCGTTATTGTTTGTCATAGGTTCTCTCATCCGTGAAATTCGACGGCGGAGGAATCTAGATCCATACCGCCGACCACCGGTCGTGCCAGGGGGGTTGGGTGAGCCACAATCTGCTCTAGCCAAAATTATTAGAGCCTCTGGCTTTATTTATAGGGATCCAAACCGCGTTGAATTAAACGCGGAGAGGGGGCAAGTGGTTAATGCGACTGGAGAAGGATCCTTTACTACTCCAGTCATGAGCGGGGATGGCTCCAACCGCCCAGCTAGGATTAATCACGGAGAGAATTGCTGGAGGGTTACAGTGGGAGACCGCCGTAATCTGGGCCAGCAGCCATCTGTGGAATACTGGCTCCATCGCTGCGGCAACCCAATCGGTGTGGGTACAACCCATAACCAATTCGAGTTACCATCCGGTTGGAGATTCGTTTCTGACCAGCCGCAACAACTAGTCCAGCCGGCAGCGGGAACGGTCACAACAACCGCGACCGAACCGCAGGCGCCAGAGACAAATGGCGCCTTGACGGAGGAGAGGGTGGCGGAGATTGTCGCTGCCGCGATCGCCTCCCAGCAACATGGTCCTAAGCCGCATACAATGGGGCTCGGGATCAAAAAGCTGGATGGCGGAGGGGTCGCCATAGATGGGTACTCAAGTCGGTTTGTATCGAGTATCCATGTGGTTGAAGATGGAACACTCACTATTGAGTTCTACCGCTAGTTTCTTTCTTTAGGCGGTAAGAACTTTAACGGGGCGTGGAGAGAAATCTCTACGCCCCATTTTTATTTTGCTTACTCATACTTGTCGTCTTTGCCGCCGCCTCTGACATAATTGAATTTCTTATTTCCTAGAATTCTATTGTACATAAATCCAAGCTATAGCATGAGTTTGTGTACAATAGAATTTTGTGTCATAAGCATATGTCATCCAAATATCACACAAAGTTTTACCGATGTACTCACCCCGAAAAATTTGACAATATCTACGTGGTATGCTAGTATTAAAACGGCTAGTTAGTTAGTTTTTTTAGTTGTTTTTTGTTAATTTCATGTCCCTTTCTCATCCACCGCCTTTCAAGGAGGTTAGTATGAAAAGCTTTGCGTGTTTCCTCTTTGCCGCACTGATGATTGCTATGATTGGGTGCGGGAAGGACCCAACCTCATCGAAAAACCATGGGGCGGGGATGGTGACAAAGGAAGTCAAAATCACTTTGCCCAAAGAGGTCCTGGCGACACTGCGATCGTCAGCCAGAGCGAAGGCAGTGAGTCACGTCTGGATGGACCTCATCGTCACTTTTGAGGATAAGGTCCAGCACTTCCAGATGGATATAAACTTAGAACAAGGCTATGCTCACGGGAGTTTTACCGTCCCCCCGGGACAGGTTAAACTCTTGGCCCAATTATGGGCCAATAACGCCGTGCAGTACGAGTCTAACGAGGTGGAGGTAAACCTTGTTGACGGCCAGAGTGAAATTGTTCTGACCATGCACCGAGTCAACAACGGTGTAACCGACGTAAGTGTCATTTGGGACACGGGGGATGTCGGGATTGGAGACACGACATATGTTTTCTCCGATTCAACATTTATCCGCGCCCGATCTGACGCTGAATGGGTGGAGTATCAATTCACCGAACCCGGCCAGACTCGGGTAGTGGTACGAAAAGTTTTGCTTCGCGCACTTGGAGGCGAAGTGGATCTAAAAGGCCTATATCTTGAATTTATAGGCAACGGAGTTTTCTCCGGTATCTCTGTCTATGACGATGATACCGGGGAGAAGCTCGCCGAGGCGACCGGCCTTGATATTTACACCGATGGGTCAACTATCGGTAGTACCATGGGCTGGTCAAGTGGCGCCTGGCACCTCAAAGACGGAGGAGGAATGAATCTCCGATTTGAGGTCTCCGTGTCGGTAAATGCTAAAAACGACCAGCTCTCGCAGGTGGTCGTTAAAGAATTATTGGTGGGCCAAGAAGAAGTAATTCAACTCGGTCTGCCAATCAAGACTGATTATGTGTACGTCTACTATGGAGGAAAGGGGTAGAGCATGATTTTAGCGGGTGCCAGGTGTAGTTTTCCGAAAGGGAAACGCCTGACACCCGCTTTTGTTTGACTTTCATGTTCTTTGTGATATAAAGGAAATAGCGAATTTTGTCATTTCAGAATTCCCATTTTTTTAGACCTTAGAGGAGGCTGTCATGGCTATTGTCCCGACACATAAGCGGGTTCTGCATTACTTCGCCCGCGAACTGGCGCATGGAAGAAGGAAAGAGGGGGTAAGGAAATGGATGTGGTCTCTACACTCTCTTGTCATCTTGGACGTAAGAATGTATGGTGACATAGCCCAGGAGACTAGGGGAAAACTTACCCACTTTTTCTCTAGAGAGCCTCGAGATAAGGCAGTGATAAAGATTCTCGAGGAATTCGGAAAGGTGGAAAATGCAAGGAGTCAGGTTTATGATATGTAACAAAGTGTAGAAATCTGGCTTCTGCAAGCACCCCGACGTAGCCCGTCGGGGTTTTTTGTTTCCACGAATAGCTTTATGCTATACTTCTTGTCATGCGAAAAGTGAAAAATATCCCGACCAAGTGGAACCTCACTCCTCTTTTCAGAAGCGATGATGACCCGAAAATGAAAGGGGAGAGGGAGAAGGTTAAGAAGGAAAGTTACAAGTTTATAAATAAATGGAAGGGGAGGAGAGATTATCTTGAAAATCCTAAAGTCTTAGCCTCTGCTCTTAAAGAATACGAGTTATGGAGAAGACTCTACGGCTCAAGCGGGAGGCTCGGATATTACTTCATGCTCCGGACGGAGCAAGACCAAAATAATCCTGAACTTAAAGCAAAATTTAATAATGTTGAAGAATGGGCGAAAAGAATAGAAAACGATATACAGTTTTTCACTCTTAATATAGCTAAAGTTCCAAGAGAAAATCAGAGGAAATTTCTTGCCTACGAAGGGCTTACTCCTTACAAACACTTCTTGGAGAGGCTGTTTGCGGAATCCAAGTATCTTTTAAGCGAGGCGGAGGAGAAAATTCTAAATCTTAAGTCTGCGACCTCGCATGAGAATTGGGTGAAGATGACACAGGGGTTTCTCTCAAAAGAAAGTAGAAAGTTAAAAGTTGAAAGTGAAAAGGGAGAAATAAAGGAGAGGGGGTTTAATTTCTCCGAAATAATGAGTCTAATTAATGATTCTAAAAAAAGAGTGCGGGATTCTGCCGCCAGCGCCATAAACGAGATATTAAAGAAACATGTTGACGTTGCTGAAGCAGAATTAAATTCTGTTTTAAGGAATAAAAAAACGGACGACGAATTGAGAGGAATTTCCCGTCCTGATCTTACTCGCCACATGAGTGATGACATTGAAAGTAAAACAGTGGATACGCTTATTGAGGTAGTCTCCGGCAGTTTTGGAATATCGAGGAAATTTTACGCTCTCAAGGCGAAACTCTTGGGGGTTAAAAAATTAGAGTATCACGAGAGAGGTGTAGAGTACGGGGGGGTGAGCAAACGTTACTCCTATCCACAGGCGGTTTCCCTTGTTGGTCGGGTCTCTGAAGAACTTGACCCAGAGTTTGCTTTAATATTTAAAGATTTTGTGAGCAGGGGGCAGATTGACGTGTACCCGATAAGGGGAAGGGCGGGCGGAGCCTTTTGCGCCCATCAGCTCATCTCCCAGCCGACGTATATTCTCCTAAATCACACCGGTAAATTAAATGATGTCCTCACTTTGGCTCACGAGTTGGGCCACGGGATTAACAACGAACTGATGAGGAAAAAACAAAACTCCTTGAACTTCAACTCCTCGCTCGCCACCGCGGAGGTGGCAAGCACCTTTATGGAAGACTTTGTTATTCAAAAAATATTGGCCGAATCAGATGACGAACTAAAGCTCGCCCTTATGATGGCGAAGCTAAACGACGATGTTTCAACAATATTCAGGCAAGTCGCGGCTTACAGGTTTGAGCAAGAGCTTCATCAAGTTTTTAGAGATAGGGGCTATCTTTCTAAGGAAGAGGTCGGGAAACTTTTTCAAACTCACATGGCAAGTTATATGGGCGGCGCCGTTCTAGAATCTTCGGGGTCCGAAAATTGGTGGGTGTACTGGAGCCACTTCAGGAGATTTTTTTACGTCTATTCATACGCCAGCGGGCTCCTCACCTCAAAGTCTTTACAAGCGTCGGTTAAAAATAACCCGGCCTTTATAGAAAAAGTGAAAGAGTTTCTCACAACCGGACAGTCTGACTCTCCCCAAAACATATTTCTCCGTCTCGGCATAGACATTAGGGAAAAGTCATTTTGGCTTCGCGGGCTTAAAGAGGTGGAGGCCTTGCTTGAGGGAACATTTGCCCTCGCCAAAAAATTAAAAAAGATATAATATATGACATATGAAAAATATTATTTTCGCACTCGTCGTGGTCGTTATTTTAGGAGGAGCGGGGTATCTTGCTTATAAAAACATGCCAAGAGATGAAATAGAAAATGATTTAACAACGGGGAATAACCGCCGCCAAATTACGCTAGAGACGAACTTCGGCGTTATCAAATTCCAGACTTATGACGCTGACGCCCCAAAAGCAGTGAATAATTTTATCACTCTCGCTGGTAAAGGTTTCTATGACAATCTCACATTCCACAGAGTTATCAAGGGTTTTATGATACAAGGGGGAGACCCGAAGGGGAATGGCGCGGGAGGGCCCGGATATGAATTTGAGGATGAACTCTCCCCCGAGACAGAGTCGTATGAAATTGGGTACAAGAGAGGAGCGGTGGCGATGGCGAACAGCGGTCCAAATACTAACGGGAGCCAATTCTTCATCATGCATGAAGACACTCCCTTGGAGCACGATTACACGATTTTCGGCCACGTCACGGAGGGGCTAGAGACGGTTGATAAAATCGCTAACACAAAAACAGGAGCGCAAGACAGGCCTAGTGAACCAGTAGTAATTAAAAAAGTTACAGTAGAAAATCTGTAAAAAAATGGATATTTTTGCTCACGGGCTCTGGGCGGGCGCGGTCTATAAAGGTATAGGGCAAAAGAAATCCGTAAGCGTTAAATGGGCGGTATTTTGGGGAATATTTCCAGACCTTTTCGCCTTCACTATCCCCTTTGCTTTAATCATTATAGGTCTTATATCGGGGAACTTTGAGGCTAAAAATTTCCCCAAGCCAGGCGAAATAGAGCCCGGCCAAGCGGACGGGATTACCTCCATATTCCCTTATACCCGCGTGCTCTACAGCGTGAGCCATAGTCTTGTTATCTTCCTCATCATCTTTATCCTCTCCTCTTTGATTTTTCGCCGGCCGATCTTAGAGCTCGGCGGGTGGCTGTTACACATCCTCATAGATATTCCGACTCACTCGTATAAATTTTTCCCCACTCCTTTCCTTTGGCCTATATCAAGTTTAAAGTTTGACGGCTATTCGTGGAGCCACCCGATTTTTATGATAATGAATTACGGAGCTCTAGCTATTCTCTACCTGGTAATTTTTTGGAAGGGAAAAAATAGGAGAGATAGAAAAAGTGGCATTTCTCCATGATTTTGCTTATAATCTAAACCAGACAATTTTAAGGAACATCATTTACAACAAAAGGAGAGGAGACAATGAGCAATGAATACGAAAGCATATTAGAGGAAATCAGGATGACAACACCCTTTCGCGGTAACAGGGGAGCGCCTCTTGATGTTATTCATCTTCCGGGCGTGCTCAAGAATCTTTACGGAGGGGATGCAGAGTTTGTGGAGAGGGGGGGGAACGATGATTTGCCACTTATTTACGCGAGCTTTGTCGTTGACGCGGATGGAGCCTTTATTCTCAAAAAATCTCCAGGCAGACCGGACCTCATAAGCCGTGGAAATCACGCTGACGGATTTGTGCTCGCCATTCTTAGGTCATGCGCCGACGGCATTCTTGTCGGCGCTAACACATTAAGGGAAGAGTTCAAAGGCGAATGGCACATGGATTATGTTTTTGAATTCGCGCACATGGCCCCTCTCAAGGGGATGCCTCTCCATAAGGCGTTTCAAGATTTTCGAAGCTCTTTGGCTAGCGAGAGAGGGGAATCATATCACCCGCCGACATTTTTCATGACAAATTCTGGAAATGTTGTTTTTGAAGACATTCCTCTTTTTAGGAACAGGAGTGTGAAGAAGTATATCCTAACGAGCGGAGAGGGGGAAAAAAGGCTTGAATCTTTAAACATCAGTCTTCCTTTGGAGACGGAGATTCTCCAATTCGGGAGCGGCGGTACGTTGAACGTAGAAGAGGCGATGCGATACCTTGGGCAAAAACTTGGCGTCAAATATCTCCTCCACGAGGCGGGGAAAAGCGTCTTCAACTCGCTTCTTGGGGGGAATATCATCTCCCAATTATTCCTCACCCGCATGGATAATTATGCCGGCGAGGACGTAGAGTATCTTTTTGACTCTCCGGGCCACATTGTGCCAAGTGAATCGAGGGCAATTACATCAAGGAGGGATGGAAAAGGAGAAGCCACTTTCTTGAACTACGATTTTAGAAACGTAAGAGGCATTAAATAACGAAATATCCGCCCCCGATGCGAGAGGTAGCATCGGGGGCTGTTTTTTGTTACAATGTGCAATGTTTAAATTCTATGTTTGACCTCGTGACAATTGTTAAAACAGCCGGCCTTCTTGGCATCTTCGCCATTATTTTCGCGGAATCTGGTCTCTTCCTCGGCTTTTTTTTGCCCGGGGACTCGCTCCTCTTTACTGCTGGTCTTTTGGCTTCGCAGGGGTACTTTGATATAGGGACGCTCGTGTTCCTATCATTTCTCGGGGCAGTCACCGGAGATAGTTTCGGCTACGCCTTCGGGAAGAAGATGGGGGTTAAAATATTCACGAAAGAAGACTCTCTCCTTTTTCGCAAAAATCACCTTGTTCGGGCGCAGACGTTTTATGAAAATCATGGGGGGAAAACGATTATCCTCGCGCGGTTTATGCCTATTGTCAGGACATTTGCTCCCATACTTGCCGGAGTAGGCGCCATGCGCTACCCGACATTTCTTTTTTACAACATGCTTGGGGGGTTCTTTTGGGCTGTCGGCCTTACTTTAGCCGGCTACTATCTTGGCGCCACGGTCCCGAATATTGACCGGTACATATTCCTTATAATTTCCTTTATTATACTTCTCTCCGTCCTTCCCGTGATTATCCATATTCTCCGCAGAAAATAAGTAGGTATGACTGAAGACGCCTTTGGATTAGACGCGGGGGAATTGTCAGTCTTAAAACCTCTTCGCACTCCCGCGAAAGTTCAAGATTTTTTAGATACCCTGAAAATTAACTTTGAGCTCACGGGTGATACCTGCATGTCTCCAAGAAAAGTTCTCCGCTCCGGCATGGCTCAATGCATGGAAGGAGCGATGCTTGCCGCTCTCGCTCTTCGTCTCCACGGGCATAGGCCTCTCGTCATGGACCTCACGACGAATATAAGGGATGTTGACCATGTTGTCGCCGTTTTTAAGGCTCACGGGCGTTGGGGAGGAATAAGCAAAACGAACCACCCCATCCTTCGTTACCGCGAGCCGGTGTACAGAGACATTAGAGAGCTGGCGATGTCTTACTTTCATGAGTATTTCATGGATGACGGGAGAAAGACTATGCGCAGTTACTCAAAACCCCTTGACCTCTCGCGTTTTGACGATAAAGGCTGGATGACCAGCGAAGAAAATATTTTCTATATCCCGGAGTTTTTAGACAACTACACCCATATCCCTATCCTTACGCGGGGGATGATTGCGGGACTCCGCAGGGCCGATAAGATAGAGATTGAAGCGACGAAGATGACAGAATGGAAAGGATGATATATAATTGTATCTGCCTATGACCTTAACCACTCATGCCATTATCGGCGGAGCTTTGGGAGCGATTGCCTTCCCCCATAATCCGGGCGTTGCCTTCGCGGCCGGGTTCGCGAGCCACTTTGTGATGGACATGATTCCTCATTGGGATTACCACCTGCCGTCGGAGGACAAGTATCCCGATGAACCTTTGAGGAACGACATGGTTTTCCGCCGCGAGCATATTCTGGATTACCTTAAAATCGCTCTTGATGGAGCCGTCGGTATCATCCTCCCCCTCCTTCTTTTCGGGCCCTTTAGCCTTGCCGTTCTTTTTGGGGCGGTGGGAGGGATTGTTCCTGATGCTCTCCAGCTCGCTTATTGGAAAATCCGCAGGGAGCCGCTTACAAGCCTTCAGCGACTCCACATCTGGTTCCACGCTAAAAAGCATTATAAAGACCGTCCGATAATCGGCGTGCCTATGCAAGTGGGGATTATTTTACTCGTCGCTTTAGTTGTCAGATTTATCTAAAATATCTTTCTAATAAAATAGGGGCTACAGAATTTCTGTAGCCCCGTCAGTTCTGCCCCCTAGGTGGCGTTTTGTTTTAAGAAAAGATGTAGTTTTGCCAACATCTTTTCTCCAGGAAACATATCTCCATTGCAGATATACTCATCGTAGTAGAGAAAAAAGTGCTGGAGTTTGAAACAGGCTTCCAAAATCTCCTCAAAATTTTCCCGACTTTCTACATATAAAAGATTATTTCCCACGACCACCACCCCTTGATTTTTGGGGAGTGAGGAAACTTTGCCGTTCCAGTGTACCCACTGGAGCTCTATCCCGATGGTAGATAACTCTCCAAAGGCCACGGGAGATAAAAGTGCCGCATCAGCGCCATTGAAGTAATCAGGATATAGAAACACTTGGAGAGGTCGCAAAAACATAACACCCCCTTTAAGGTAAATAATAGTTCTAGAACTCCAGAACAACCCCTTATCCAAGAGGATTGTAACATAGGGAAGTGTTCTAGTCAAAATTACAAAAATTACTACACCCTCATCCTTTTTTTAACACCTGCCAGAAATTCTTTACTCGTCGGATCTATCTCAAATTTAGTCGACAAAAATTGTTTAAAGCTAGCCATCCTTTGAACAAATTCTCTAGGTAAATTAGTCGCGGAACTCCTTGCTCTTGCGGTTATGATATCTGTCTGTAGAATGATGTGTCCAGCGAAGACATTAAATAAAGTTTTCTCTTCCAGGGATTGGCTTGAAGCATTGGTTTTTGCATTAAAAATTTTCAACTCATTATCTACTTGTTCTCTGGGCATGACTAGGTAAAAGATCGGAACGTGTTCAGATTCCTTGAGAACAATTTGCCCGTCCGAGATTCCTATTCCGTAAACCAAGGAAGCCCCTCCTTTAACATCCATTTTCATAATCTCGCTTTTCTTCTTTTCGATATTTGAGTCCCCCGGGAATTTGCCAGTGGTTTCATCAATAGCGCATACAATATCTCCCGTTTCTCTATTCATAATGATATTGTCCACATGGTTAATGTTATCATCATATAAAGACGAGCGGACAACTACATAATTTTCTCCCATATTTTTTTGAAAAATGGCGGTCTTTAGAATTTCAAATTTTTCCCCCGATGTCTTTAACCTTTCCTCTCCTATATCGTGCATATCCTTCGAGACTTTCCCGTGCTCTCTCTCGTACCGATTGGAGGCTTTCTCATCCACCATTTTAATGTGATTCTTCACGGAAGGTTTGGAGTAGTGCTTATCCTCCAAGTAAAAACTCATGTCGATTCTACCGACATCATCGACTGGAACACCCTCATTTCTTAAAACCCTAGAATTTTCTTCAATGTATCCGAGAACTTCTCTTAAAGAAGAATCTCTTTCTAGATTATTTGGCTCACCTTCAATCATACTCGTATTTTGTACCTAAAAGATGGTCTTTGCAACCCTATGTTATAATCGCTTTAATGGAAGACAAAAAGTTTAATGAACTTTATGGGCAGTTGAATCCGAAACAAAGGGAAGCGGTTGATGCTGTTGAAGGGCCGGTCATGGTCATTGCCGGACCGGGGACGGGCAAAACGCAAATTCTCACCCTTCGCATCGCCAACATTTTGCGGCTCACTGACGTCCCTCCAGAGAGCATACTCGCTTTGACATTTACCGAGTCCGGTGTTTATTCAATGCGCAGGCGGCTGGTGGAGATTATCGGCAGTCACGCCTACAGAGTCACCATCTCAACCTTCCATGGGTTCTGCAATGACGTTATCAAGCGTTACCCGGAGGAGTTCCCGAGGATTATAGGCTCCACGAATATCACTGAAGTTGAAGAGGTAAAAATATTCCGCTCCCTCATCGCCTTAACCAAATTGGCCCGCCTCTCCCCGTATGGAGATGAATTTTATTATCTCCGTCATATCGTAGGGGCGGTGGATGATTTAAAGAGGGAGGGTATCGATGACGCTCATTTCCAGAAATTGATTAAAGCTCAAGAAAGGCGGTTTTGGGATATGGCAGACCTTTATCACGAAGGAGGCATTCACGGAGGCAAAATGAGAGGCAAGTATAAGGAGCTTTTGAAAGAGATAGAAAAAAATAAAGAGCTGGCCGCGCTTTACGAAAAATACGAGGAGACCCTAAAGAAGGAAAGATTATACGACTACAACGATATGATAATGGAGGTGCTTAAGGTTTTGGGGAAAAACGACGACCTTCTCTTAACACTGCAGGAAAAATATCAGTATATCTTGGCTGACGAGCACCAAGATGCCAACAACGCCCAAAACAAGGTCCTTGAACTTTTAAGCAACTTCCACCCTAACCCCAATATTTTTATCGTGGGGGATGAAAAGCAGGCCATATTCAGATTTCAAGGGGCGTCTCTAAATAATTTTTTATATTTCAAACGCCTTTACCCTGAAGCAAAGGTCGTCACTCTGAAAGATAATTACAGGTCAAGCCAAATTATTTTGGACTCCTCCCATAGCTTAATTTTGAAAAACGCCACTGGGACAATGTTAGAAGATAGTCTTAATCTTAAAGTGCGCCTTCGTTCGGCGAAGGGAGGCCCGCTTCATTTGGAGGAACCGATTTTACTCTATGAGTTTCAAAATCCGCAAGAAGAATACTACTTTTTGGCTAAAAATATTGAAGAGCGGGTGGTGCAGGAACATACAGAACTTGACCCAAGGGCGTTTCCAAGTATCGCGCTCATCTACAGGGATAACGCCGACGCCCACCCCGTCGCCGAGGCGTTGGAGAGGATGAGGATACCATTTACCATTGAATCGGAGCAGAACATCTTGGAGGATGAAGATATAGGGAAGATTATCTTAATCTTAAAGACTGTTCATGAAATCGGGTCGGACGAACTTTTTGCGAGGGCTCTGCATATTGATTTTCTAAACGTTGACCCTTTGGATATTTATAAAATTGTTGACTATGCCACAAAGACTCGCGACCCCATCCTCCATATCGTGAGAAGGAAAGAGGCTTTAGAAAAATTACATCTTGCATCCGAGGGAAATATTTTAGATTTTGCCGAAAGCCTTTTGAGGTGGAAGAAACACGCCATAAACAAAAGTCTGTCGGAGATGCTGGAGATTGTTTTTCGGGAGTCTGGTTTTATACAATATATTTTGAGCTCCAACGACGTCCTTCAAAAAATGGAGAAGGTAAATGCCTTCTTTGACGAGGGGAGGCGAGTCGCCGAACGCCATAAGAACTTCCACCTCCTTGAGTTTCTTGAATATCTTGCCATGCTTGAGGAACAGAAAATCATGATAAAGAAAAAGTGGACTGGGGAGGGGAAGCGCGGGGTAAGGCTTATGACGGCGCACAAGTCCAAGGGGCAGGAATTTGATTTCGTGTATATCGTAAATGCCCACTACGGACATTGGGGGAACAGGAAGAGGGGGAGCCACTTCTTTCTCCCAATCGCGGGCGAGGAAGACCTTGAGAGGGAGTTCACAAGTGACGATGACGAGAGAAGGCTTTTCTACGTCGCTTTGACTAGAGCAAGACGAAAGGTGACCGTAAGCCATGCCCGGCGTTCAAAAGATGAAAGAGAGTTAATCGCGAGCAGGTTTATTTCAGAAATTGACCCGCAGTTTATAGAGAAGGGGGATGCTCGTAAGTACGAGGAGGAATTTAAGAGTCACCCGGAGTTTAACTTTCTTCCCCGACTCGGAGGCGGTATCCGCGTCAAAGACAGGGAGTTTGTGCGGGAAATTTTCCTAAAGCGGGGAATTTCAGTAACCGCGCTTAATAATTATCTGGAGTGCCCGTGGAAATATTTTTACAATAATCTCTTGCGCGTTCCGCGAGCGAAGAATAAATACCAGATGTACGGCACCGCTATCCACGACAGTCTCCACGCCCTTTTTAAAATTTTAAGCGAGGGGGATACGGGAGGGAAGGAGACGCTCATCAAACTTTTTGAAGACGCTCTAAATAAAGAGCCGGTCCTAGAGAAGGACTACGGGAAACTCCGTGAAAAAGGCAAGGTCGCTCTCTCCGGATATTACGATACTTATGCTTCAGTTTGGAATACTAACGTCATTACTGAATTTGAGGTAAGGGGAGTAGAGCTCGCGCCCGATGTAAAAATTACTGGGAAGATAGATAAAATTGAGTTTACCGGCGAGGGCAACTCTGTGACAGTCGTTGATTATAAAACGGGGAAGCCAAAATCGCGGAACGAAATAGAAGGGAGGACGAAAAATTCTAGGGGCGATTATAAACGGCAGCTTATATTCTATAAACTTATCCTTGACATGCACGCGGAGAAGAAATATTTGATGTCTTCCGGCGAGATTGATTTCGTGGAGCCTAATGATAGGGGGAAGTATAAAAAAGAAGGTTTTACGATAAGCGATGACGAAGTTGTAGAATTGAGGGAGCTTGTGCTCAAGGTCTCAAACGAAATCCTGAACCTCTCTTTCTGGGAGAGGAGATGTGAGAAAGGAAGCCCATCCGCCCAAGGCGGATGCGAATTCTGCTCCCTCCGCGACATGATGAAGTAACCTGTTGCTTTATTTTTTGCTTGTGCTATACTGGCGCTATTAGATTTGTAGGTTTCTTTGGTTTCGTGCTAAAAGAGGGTCTCCTACAATGCGAATAAGTTGACAATAAAATGGCGAAGAAGTTATATGTAGGGAACCTTCCGTACACGATGACGAACGACGAACTCCGCGACACTTTCGTTGAGTTTGGGAGCGTTGATTCCGCTAGCGTTGTCATGGACAAAATGACAGGCCGATCTAGAGGCTTTGGTTTTGTTGAAATGACAAACGACGCGGAAGCCGACTCTGCTATTGATGCCTTGAATGGAAAGGATGTCGGCGGGCGATCACTCGTAGTGAACGAGGCTCGTCCGATGGGCGACAGGCCTGTGAGGGGAGGCGACAGGGGCGGCAGCAGGCGTCCGCCAAGGCGGGATTACTAAACTTTAAACTTTATAGTTTAAAAGTTATAGCAAAACCCCCTTCTCTGTATGAGGATGGGGGTTTTTGCTATACTCAAGGTGTGACGGACAGCGACAAACTTTTAGAGGTAAGGAATCTCTCTGTTACCTTTGGCGGCCAAAATGTTATTGAAGATATTAACTTTGCTCTTAAAGACGGCGAAAGCCTCATTGTCGTCGGCCCGAACGGGGCGGGGAAATCAGTCCTTTTGAGATCACTGCTTAATCTTATCCCACACAAAGGCGAGATTGTCTGGCGGGCGGGGGCGAGAATCAGTTACGTGCCGCAGGGATTTTTCCCCGAAAAGGATATTCCTTTAAGCGTCTATGAATTTTTTTGTTTAAAAAACGCACCCCAGGGTAAAGTCCGAGAAATATTAAGCTTCGTTGGCCTCCATGGCAGCGTAGTTTTAAATCAGAGAATCGGGCTTCTCTCCGCGGGCCAATTTCAGCGCGTTATGGTCGCCTGGAGTCTCGTTGACGACCCGCACGTTTTGCTTTTTGATGAGCCGACTTCGGGAGTTGACACGCGGGGCGAGGAGACGATTTACTCCCTTCTGCGTCATATAAAAAAAGAGAGGAATCTCGCGAGCATCCTTGTCACGCACGATTTGAGCGTCATCCATACCTTTGCCGACAATGTTCTGTGCTTAAATAAAGAGACGATTTGCTACGGAACGCCGGAGGAAATTTCAAGTCCTGAAATACTTCGGAAACTTTACGGCAGTGATATTAAAATATACGAACATCACCATGGCTGAAACGCAATTTCTTCTTAATCTTCTCGCGGCTTTATCTGTCGGCGGGGCGACCGGGTATCTTGGTTCCCTCGTCGTCACTAAGCGGATGTCTCTTGTCGGGGACGCCCTTGGCCACGTCGCCCTACCGGGAGTGGCTCTCGGCATACTATTTGGATTTAATATAATCTTCGGAGCCTTTGCCGCTCTTGCCTTGGGTATAATATTCATCTGGCTTCTTGAAGGCAAAACAACCCTGCCAACGGAGGCTCTAACCGGCATTATTTTTACCGGCAGTCTCGCCGCCGCCTTTCTCCTTCTTCCTAACGAGGATTTGGAGTCGGCTCTAATCGGCGACATCTCAAACATCACAACTAATGAGGCTATCCTTACCGTTATCTTGGCTTGCGCGGTCTTCCTCCTCGCGCGGAGAATATTTTCCTCCATGATTTTAATTACTCTCTCGCCTGACCTCGCGAAGTCAATGCGCGTCGCCTATCGGGCGTATAATTTTTTATACCTTTTTTCAATTGGCGTCATTGTCGCCCTCGGAATTAAGTTTGTCGGAGCCCTGCTTGTCGGAGCCCTAATTATTATCCCCGCCGCCGCCGCCAGGAACCTAAGTAATACCATGAGGCAATATTCATACGGTTCTCTCGCCCTAGGCGCCATAAGTTCGGTATTGGGAATTACCATCTTTAAATTCACTCACATACCAGCCGGACCGGCAGTCGTGCTCATTGCCATCTTCTTTTTTCTTATTACTTTAGTTATGAAGAAGTAATTGCCATGGGTCTTATAAGCGTAGGCGTATTGAGAGGCGGGCCGTCTAGCGAGCATGAGGTCTCCCTTCGCTCGGGGGAAAGTGTCCTGGAAAATATTCCAAAGGATAAATATCTTCCCCGGGACATTATTATCACTAAAGAAGGCGAGTGGTTCTCGCGCGGAGTGGAGACGCGCCCCGAACGCGTATCGCGCGAGGTTGATGTAATTTTTAACTGTCTTCACGGGGAGTATGGGGAGGACGGTAAGGTTCAGCAAATTTTAGAGAGGCATAAAATTCCATACACTGGTTCCGGTGTCTTCGCTTCAGCCGCGGGTATGAATAAAATTATCTCCAGAAACATTTTTGAACGCCACGGGCTCCTCGTTCCTCGCGGGATTGTGGTCAAAAATGGAGAAGACCCGGAGGAGGCCGCACGAATAATTCTCCGCAACATGCCTCCGTTATGGGTCATAAAACCTTCGCGCGGAGGGTCATCTATCGGAGTCACGATCGCGAGTACATTCTCTGATTTAATCTCCGCTCTCGGGGAGTCTCTGCGTTACGGCGACCAAATTCTTGTTGAAGAGAGAGTAGAGGGGAGGGAAATTACTTGCGGACTTATAGAGGGATTTCGGGGAGAGGAGTATTACGTCTTGCCTCCAATAGAAATTATTCCCCACCGGGGGAGAAAGTTTTTTGACTACGAGGCGAAATACAGAGGCCAATCGCGCGAACTTTGCCCGGCTCCGCTACAGAAAGATTTACGAGACGAAATAATGAGGCTTGCCGTAGAGGCTCATAAAGCGATAGGGTGCAGACATTATTCTCGCTCTGATTTTATAATCTGCTCTAGTCAAGGCAAGGAAGGGGAAATTTATGCTCTTGAGATTAATACTTTGCCTGGCTTAACTTCGGGGTCTTTGATACCCAAAGCTCTTGAGGCTGTGGGTGCGACTCGGGGGCAATTCCTTGACCACTTAATCTCCATGGCCATGCGCGGAGGGGCGTCTTAAGGGAGAGAATGCTTCTTAAAACCGATGAGTTCCGGTTCGATGTCCAGCGTGATATCGAACCGGCTTTTTATTTTCGTTCTGATTCTCTCGGCTAGAGACATTAATTCAGCAGATGTGGCTCCATCGTAAGTTACAAGGACGAGGGAGTGAAAAGGGGAGATGCCGACATTGCCGAAGCGACTCCCTTTTTTAAAGCCCGCTTCTTCTATCAACCTCGCGGCTGATACTTTAACCTCATTGTCACTGTTCACCCAGAACCACTTACCCTCAATATTTTTTACTTTTTCTTTTAGTATTTTAAAATTTTCCTCCGATAATATGGGATTCTTGAAGAATGAACCGGCGCTTCTAGGGCCCATAGGAGGCGCTACATGCCCCTTTTTTGTGCGTATAGATATGACAGCTTCGCGGACATCTCTTAAGGTTGGGTTTTTACCATCAAAATAATTTAACAAATCCTGGTAAGAAATATTTGGCTTACCATCGGGCCAGAGCTTAAAAATAACTTCGGTAATAATATATCTGTTTTTCTTTGAAGAATTAAAAATGCTTTTTCTGTAACTAAAGTCGCATTCCTTTTTATTGATGACGACTTCCTCCAGTGTTTCTCTGTCTATCGCGTGGAGCGCTTTTATTACCGAAGAAACTTCAGTCCCATAAGCGCCGATGTTTTGAATAGGCGCCGAGCCGACCGTGCCCGGGATGGCTGAAAGACATTCAACGCCGGACAAGTTTCTATAGACTGCCTCCTCCACGAATTTATCCCAAGAGACTCCCGCTCCCACTTTAACCTCGCCAAATTTTCCGAAAGATATATCTCCAATTTCTACTTTTACCACCACTCCGGGGAAACCAGAGTCATTAATAATGACGTTACTCCCTTCTCCCACGACGAAGACGGGCAAACTCCTTTCTTTCGCGAAGTTTAGAGCGTCCTTTAACTCCTCAACCGACTTTACGGAAGCGAAATATTTTGCCTTGCCTCCGACTCCAAGGGTCGTAAGCGGGGCGAGGGGGATGTCCGATTCCACTCTTAATTTTGGCATACGTTTGATAACTATAGCATAAAAATGTTACCCTAGAGTGGCTATGGACTTCAGAGTTTTG
>DATDZM010000012.1:0-2703 GCA_036516815.1 Minisyncoccota bacterium
AAGAACCTTGGACGGTACGTGATGAAAACGGCAGCCGGGAGGAGGCTGTATGATGGTTCGCCGTTTTCATCACGTACCGTCCAAGGTTCTTCAGCCACAACAACTTCCCCCGATTTATCATCCAAAGAGTAAATGTAGGCGGGAGTAATTTAATAATCATCAACAAACTCTTTCGCCCTAGATACCGGTAGAGCGTTACGCAGCATAATTTTAGGCACGCCTTCAAGGTTAAGGAGTTTTTTCATGATTTGGTCGTCCGCCTCTATCCTCTCTCGTATGGCTTCAATGCCCAGCTCGTCTCCTTCTTTAGGGACCATGCGGGACCCGATAGCGGGACAGACAGTGTTGTCGCATTGAAGATAAAACTCCTCTGTATCTTTATCGTACCCGACACTCTTCGTACGGAGTAACTTCGGGTGCCGAGGGGTGTGGCAAGTCGGGCAGATGACTCTGCCCCGCATTCGGGCATCAATTATGGTCTCCGGCACATCTATGAAAACAAAAAAATCAGGGTCTTCTCTATACCCCATGAGGGCGCGGAAATATAAGGAGTAAGAAATCTGGTCTAAATTTCTTGGAAATCCGTCAATGAAAATAGCCTTCCTCCCCAGAGCGTCAATTTCTCTCTCCACGAGGGCAAGAATAACCTCCGTAGGGAGGAGCGTTTTTGTGTCGCGTCCCTCTACAACATCAAGAATTTTATCTATTCCGATAAAACCCCTGTATCTCCGATTAAGAAAGTCTAGAAGTTGCTTTTTCTCTTCTTCCTTGCCCAAACTGGCGTGAATATTACGGACCACATCGCCGACTGAAATATGCGCCACTTGATTCTGGCCAAGGGCCTCAATAAAAAGTTTTGAGTATGTGCCTTTTCCGGAATTCTTTTTCCCTAAAAGAAATCCCATGAAAGTGCGGTATTTCAAGAAATCCCGCAAAAACTGAAGTTCTCGCCCCGCTTTGTGCTTAAAATACTTTTTCCTCTCCACTGGATCTTCCAGCTTAAAAGTCGTTTCGTCTCCGTCAATTTTTGTCTTAAAAATAGGAAACGGGAAATTTTTCATCGTCCAAACAGCCTAGCAGAAAAATTAACGGCAGGCAAACTCACATATTCCAAATTCCGACGATCGCACCTAGATGGTATATGTAGTGTATATTAACAAATTCTAAAAAATTGATACGGTTTCTCCATCTGATTTCATCCTTATCGTCCCCTCCTCATCGGTTCGGAAAAACTTCACTCCAAATTGAATGAGTCTGTCAAGGACTTCTTTGCTCGGATGGCCATATTTGTTTTCCTCCCCAACGGAGATAACAGCATATTTTGGGCTAACATATCCGAGAAAAGCCTCTGTCGTGGAGGTTTTTGATCCGTGATGGCCGACTTTTAATATATCACTCTTCAGACTCTCCCCCATCGTTCCTATAAGATACCCCTCTAAATTTTTCTCCATATCTCCCGTAAAGAGAAAAGAATTTTTGCCGTAATTGAGTTTTAATACAAGCATTCCGTCATGCGGGGATAAGCCGAAATTATTTACAACTGGGAGCAAGACATCGAGATACGTAGAGTAGTCAAGACGCACTTTCATCCCTCTTACTCCATAAACGCGGGGGATGCGTTTTGTCTCAATCAGATTTCTATACTCACCAAATTCCGGCGTGTTGTATAGAACTCCCGGGTCCATGGCAAACCCGACCTCGTATCTCTCCAAGACCTGATCGAGGCCTCCGACATGGTCGGCGTGGGGATGGGTAAGAATAACCATGTCAACTGAGCGATTATAAAACGGCAGGAAGCGCGAGAGTTCGCCGAGTATTTTTTTATTCGGGGGACCTCCGTCAATTAAAATTTTGTTACCGTTCGGAGTTTCAATGAGTTCAGCATCCCCTTGTCCAACATCAAGAAAATAAACCTTGAGCTTCCCGCTTGGGCTCTCAACATAGACCGCGTACCAGACAAAAACAGTGGCGAGAAATAACACGCCGAGAAGATAATAATGAAAATAATTTTTAATTTTTTTAAACATCTTGTTTCTTGCGCAAAGTTACAATCCCCCAAGCGTATAAAGTATAAATTCCGACCATGAGCCAAAAAGGGAAGTAATTTATGGTTAATGAGCCAAAAGGTATTTTAGAAAATATTCGGCCAACCTGTAAAATATACTCCGAGAGAGTGTAGCTTATCCAGGCGAAGGGGGTAGCGACAATCGCGCTTACGATACCGACCCCTCCGGCGAGAAACCCGAAGAACATGGTCAGAGGCACGACAATAAGGGTGAGGAGATTTACCGGCAGAGAAACGAGGGAGAGGACGCCCGAAGTGTAAAGTAAAAGGGGCAAAACAAAAATTTGCGTCCCGACTGTCGCAACAGTCGCCTCCCGGAGATTCAGGGTGTTTGGCAAAAAGCGGAATCGTTTTTCTAGGATTGGCGAGAGATATATGAGCCCCAAGGTGGCGAGAAGTGATAGTTGGAATGAGGCGTCAAACCTTAAAATTTTAGGGTTTTCTAAAATCATGATAAAAACGGCAAGAAAAAGCGCCCGGGTAACGGCGTATGTTTTCCCCGAACTCCTCGCGATTAGGGCGATTATAGCCATGATTGACGCCCGAACGATTGTGGCAGAGGCGCCCGTCATTAAGGTGAAAAGAACTATGCCTAAAACTCCTAAAGACAAGCCGAGGAAAGCGGAGAGGCCGCCAAA
>DATDZM010000013.1:0-2893 GCA_036516815.1 Minisyncoccota bacterium
CGAAGCCCCTAGCCTTGAAACTAGAACAGTAGAGGGACTAATTCATATATCCGAAATTGATTGGAAATTAATTGATAATCCGCGTGACCATTTAAAAAAAGGACAGCAAATAAAAGCTAAGATCATAGGTATTGATGGCACTAAAATATCTCTGTCTCTTAAGGCGTTGAAATCTGATCCGTGGAAAGAAGCCGGGGATAAATATAGCGTCGGGCAGACTCTTGAGGTAATGATAACAAAGGTAAATAATTACGGCGCGCTTGCCGCCCTGGATGAAGAAATAACCGGCCTTATACCGGCCTCGGAATTCGCCGGAAAGAAGCCGGGAGACATCGTAACGCCGGGAGATAAAGTTAGTATAGCCATAGTTTCAATTGACCAAGAGAATCATAAGATGCTCCTGACTTTGGCCGGTAAAGAAAAGCCAGAACCGGAGCCGAATAAAACAGATGCGAAAGAAACCATTAAAGAGCCCTCTGGAGATACCGTCGTCGCTAACTAAAAATATTTTTGCTAAATAAAAACCCGCCAATGAGGCGGGCTTTTATTTTATACAAAGTACCATGAGATTATCTTTTCTTTCTCTTTATCACCGAGCACCTGCAGACTACCCAAATGGGGCCCACAAAATATTTGACTTTAATTGCTAAATACTATATAATGCTGAATAAGGGCGCTCTTGCCCCGGCTAAGCAGTACGGAGGTGGAATGTGATAAGAAACACCCGGGAAAAGGCTGGGCCAAAAAAAAAGTTTTTTAACAATTTTGAGAATAAAGAAAATAAAGGACGTGCAATAACCCCCCATCTGGTATACGAGATGGCCAAAGTATTCGGCTGTTCCGTCTCAAAAGAAGAGGCGGAAAGGCAGGCTTACGAGATGTACACAGAACACTTTATATTCTCCCAAGGTGGCAGCCTTGAGGAGCTTGAAGAATTCGCCACGGAAACCGTGGTAGGAATTGGGTTACTAAAGATAAACCGAGTAATCGGATATGTAATGGTTGAGAATGAGAAGAGAACCGGATATGGTTTCCCGGGGGGCACCGTTCGCCCGGGCGAAAAACCGCCGAGATCTCTTCAGAGGGAGATCCGGGAAGAGACTAGCCTTGAAGGTATAGTTTTAGACCCGGATAATCCTGTGTCCAGCCATGAGGTAGGAGAAAATGGTTATATGTTTACGGCCTATGCAGTCTCCTTCGGTGGCGAACCGCAGGTACCGAAGTATAGCAAGGAAGAGCCTATCATTAACATTCATATTATAAAGGAGGACGTTCTTCGGAAGCTTTGCATATCGGGCAAAGCTTTAAAACTAGCCGATGGACAAATCGGCAAGGGTATTCTATTAAGCCACAGAAAGGTTTTCCTGGAGTACATGCGTATTAAAGATAGCGAGAAGCTACAACTGAAACTACGGCCAAAGAATTCGCCCAAAAAGCGAGGAGGTGTCCAAAATGTATAACTACAGTAAACGCCTTCAGACCCTTAAGTATCTCGGGGTAATCGACCTGCAAGTATTTATGCAGGTGTCCGAGGATGACTATTATTCAGAAGATACCGAAGAGACCCCCCCCGATGCTATCCGCCCGTTGGAAGTACGGAATAACAGTGGTCTGCTATGTAGAGCAGGCTCAAAAGAGAGGATGACCTTTTCACTTATGATTAAGACCGAAAAGAGGCCGTGTATAGTAGTTTTTACTGCCGAGGGTCGTGAAAAAAAAATATTCCTGCTGAAGGACACGCTTCGGGAATTAGCAGCCGAAGCGACTTTTGTCAAAAAAATAAACTCGATGGCGGAGATGCAGGAAGAGAGCCAGACAACCAAGCCCTTTAGTAACCACTTCTGGTTCCTGACTATTCAAGGAGGAAAGCTCCAAATGTGGCAAATTGGTATAGTAACAAACATAGAGAACGTTTTCTCTAGCTACTACTTATCTCTTCAGCTTGTCTATTCAGCTAATCTCTATAATAAGAATAGCGCGGTGTTCGTACCTAAAGAACATTACCCGGGCTATACCGAGTGGAAAGATTTACAACTCCTCTTAAAAAAGATGGTTGATGTATCAAAATTAAGGCCGGCTGAAGAATACAGCCCTGTGCCTAAAAAAGAAGTGGAGTTAGGGGCCAATGAAAGTGAGGTCCTCTGGTTTAACCAAATCGCCCGTTACGGGCTTGGTAGGGTCAGCGGTCTTTCGAGACCGGCCATGATTCATGCGTCTGCAATAAATAACGGAGAATTTCCGTCTCTCCATAATGGAGAAATAGTTACTTTTAAATCCTTGGTGCACAAGCCCAAGGGCGTAGAACTTATTGGCGTAAGCCATCGCTAGGCTAGCGTCAATCATAAAAAAAGCCCCCGGTCGCTTACGAGCGACCGGGGATTTTGTTTGGCCGAGCTGAGCTCGGCCAAACAAAATGGAGTGCAGTTGAGGGCTAGACTACGCCCGCAGACCATCCAGACCAACCGAGACGACGGACTTGGCCTTACTGCCGCCCCTACCATCAACCTTGATGGTAGGGGTCTTTTTGGGTTTGGGTGTCGGTTTCGGTTTCGCCGCCGACCCATTGCCAGACGGGGTGGCGATACTCTCGGAGGACGAATTGTCCCCGATTGTATGCCTACCAGCTTGCGCCCGCTCGAGAGCGGTTCTGATGGGCCCGATGGACCGCTCGTGGGCGATATTTTGCTCCACGAGTTTTCCGTTCTTGGCCGCGGCGACAGCTGATTCAAGGTCGGTGTAAACGGCCTTGTCCAGTGCGTCCGCGGTCGGTACCTCCAGGTCTGCGCCGTGCCAGTCACGCCGTGGCTTCGGTGGGCGATCATCGCGCCGATCAAAGCGCCGGTGCCGGTTGTTGTCCCGTCGCCCATAGCTGGGTCGACCGCCGGCGAAAGGC
>DATDZM010000014.1:0-3563 GCA_036516815.1 Minisyncoccota bacterium
CTCAAGCCTATTTCCTCCATCCATTCTTCCACCTCTTTCTTCCACTCTTCAAAATATGTTTGCCAACTTTCTTTTTCAACAAAGTATTCCACCTCCATTTGTTCAAACTCCCGCGCGCGAAAGAGGAAGTCACGAGGGGCAATCTCGTTCCTGAAAGCTTTGCCAATCTGCGCCAAGCCAAAGGGGAGCTTGGGGTGAAATGAATCAATAATATTTTTGAAATTAACGAACATCCCCTGTGCCGTCTCCGGCCTTAGGTACGATGGTGACGCTTCTTCTCCGGCACCGACCTGGGTTTTAAACATCAAATTAAATCGCGCCTTACCCAACGGGTCAGAGAATCCCGAAAGGTGCCCCGATGCCTCCCAAACCTTTGGGTTCATTAAAATGGCGGCGTCAATGCCGTACATGTCGTCCCTCTCGCTCACGAACTTTTTCCACCAAAGTTTTTTAATGTTATTTTTAAGCGCCACTCCTAGCGGGCCGTAGTCCCAAGTGCCAGCGAGCCCGCCATAAATCTCCGAGCCCGGGTAAATAAACCCTCGCCTCTTCGCAAGTGAAATTATCTTTTCCATTTTATTTTCTTCTTTTTCCATAGAGACGTCACTATATCATACCCAGATTATGGCCCCACGCGTTCATCGCCACTTCTAAACTGCGGGTCCTGGTCCAACAATGTCGTCAAGGCTCTGCGGGTATCCGCGATGGCTTTGTCGGTAAAATCATCGTGCGCCTCCAGAGACGCTTCAGAAACCAGTATGGGAGACGAGCCGACTTGGGAGGCGCTGGGAGTAAAACCTATCTGATACGCGACTGTTTTCGCCGGGCGGAGAATCCCTCCTCCGGCGGAGAGCGTGTTAATATTCCAGACGATTTCGCCGGTATTTTGGTTAAAAGATATATCGGAATCATTGGGGGAAATATTCCCGATCCATCGCGCGTAAGAAGGCAAAGAGGCCTTGACCCTTACGTTTGAAAAATCATTGATGTTATTGCCGAGGGACCATGTAATCGTGTAAGTGGTTTCCTCATTCGCCTTCGGAGGAATGGGGCCCGCGTTTGTGAATGGCCCGGTGGAGAATCCCGCTTGGCTCACGAGCTGAAGCCTTGAAGCCACTTGGATGTCCCGCTCAATACTGTTTTTTACTTCTCCTCCCGAGCCTCCCTCGGCGTCATTTTGCCCCGCGATTTGGGCATTGACGCGGATGATAAAGTTTTTATCAGCGCTCTTCACTATTGGCAGATTGCTTAAAACCTTAAATGAAAAGCGGGCTTTACCCCCGCCCCCCGGCTCTACGGAGGAAAGGTCGGGAAGGCTTGAAGCGTTCCAAACTAAAGTTTTATCCGTCGCGCGATAGGAACCGTCAGCTACCGAAATTGACGCCTCGCTTAAAGCCGCGCCCTGAAGTTTGACCTCAAGAGTCGCGTCACGGATTTGGGTCGTGAGATTGTTAATCCATTCCACCTCGCCCATCACATCTCCACCCGCGGGAATTATTATTTTGTCTTTGTCGTCGTCATTCAGGCGAAGAGTGAGGTTGAGAAATGGTTTTCTAATATGAAGGCCCTCGGCGGCGACAGCGTAAGCCTCAAGCGCATTCTTCTCGTTTAGCACTCCCACCTCGGCGCGGAATCCTTTCTCCTCCAGGTCCTGGCCTTGAACCAAGCCATGGATGCGTATTACCCGCTTCCCCAGAGAAGGTAGATCACCGATAGCCCAGGTGTTGTTCGCGTCGCTTGCCGCGGGCGTGGCGTCCAAGAACTGGAACCCCGACGGATATTCCACACGAAGAGCGAGATTCCCAATCTGGGAATCTGAATTTGAGACAATTTCTATATTTAAGTTAACATCCTGGCCGGCGTTCACCTCCTCCGGAAGGGTTATCAAAATGCCAAGGGGGCTTTTTGAAATTTTCGTCACCGCCTTAACATCTTTGGCAAAGATGGCGTTTGAATCGGCAAGGCGGTATTCAAGAGTAACGCGCATCTCCTTATCCTCATCCTCTTTGCCGTAAAAAATTATATTCAACGGCTTATTGACGGTCTCGTTGGGCTTCACCTGCCCCAAGGCGTACCTTTCCCGCGAGAGCTTCTTCCCCCCTTCCGCAAATGTTCCTTCAGGGAATTCCACGATAAGGTCCGCAAGCTCCAGAGAGGTTTCGTTCCTGTTCGTGACGGCGATGTTAATCGGGTTCACCTTGCCCCCGTCGGTAAAAATGGGCTCCGAGATTTCAATATCTATGTTCCTGGCGGAAACTATGTTTGCCCCGCCATACCAAAAATAAGCAAGCGTTCCTAATCCGAGAGCTAAAAATATTATGGCGATTAACACAATTTTTTTCATGTACTTACTCGGCTTTCGTTTTTTGATATACTCCTCCCGCACGCGCGATTGCCAGTCGGAAGGAGGGATATCATGAAAAACGTCAGTACTTTTCTCCGTAGACTTTTTAAACTCCGGGCGTTCCGCGGGTGCCTGCTCACCACGCCTGTAGAGACTTTTTTTCAGTTCCTCAAGGCTATCCCCTTCCATACACGCTTCATTATAACATTTTATAGCTGACTTTCCTCTATTGCCTTATTGATTGCCGAGACCATGCTTTTCTCTTGCATATGGCCGCCCTCGCTCGCGATGTATCCAAGATTATGGAAAATATCAAATAAAGTTTTAACTTCAAGCCTGACAAGCTCTCTTTCATTAAAAGCGTCGCTTCGGAGAGCTATGAGGAGTTTTTTTAAATTTTCCCAGATAAATAAATTCTTCTCCTCTCCTTGAAGCATCCGGGAGAGAAGGGCGGCGACCCGGGCGAAAAGGGAAAGTTTTTTTATGCGACTCATAAAAGCGCCGACGGGAATAATCTCGCGGACATCAACAATCCTGGTCGTGCGCGGGGTGATAACAAGGGAGAACATGGCTAAGGAGTATAAGCTAAGACGGGGACGAAGTTTAGACCTTGTGAGTCGCACCGCTTGGGCGTGAGCGGTAATCTTCCCAAACTCGCGGGTGAAGATTGTGATCGCCTGATTCGCCTCCCCTGTGTTTCTCTTCGCTAAAATAATGCCTTCTGTTCTTTGAATCTCGTGGAACATGGAATGTTTTTATAGTACATCATTTAATAAAAACGAAAAAACCGCCCACGACGTTAAGCCGGGGCGGTTTGTAGAAGTCTTTGACTTCTACAGTTCTTCCACAGTTTCAGGAGCGAGGGATTATGAATCCCCCTGAATAATCATGGCAATATTTTACTTCGCCATTCTCTCCAGTAATCTGGTCAAATCCACGAAATCTGGAGAAGTTACTCTCCGGGGCAGTGGTATTCTGATAAGTTAAATCAGAATTTTCTCCGTCGGGCAAATTGTTGAGGATTGCGGGTCCCCGTCCGCCCATGAAAATTTTTCTCTCATAATTCCGCTGTAATGCCATTTTCAAAAATGGCATTACAGCCTTGTCTCTGCAAAAGCCGAAATATTGCATTCTCCAGACAGGCAGGCCCCTTGCCCAGAGACAGGTAAAACCAAAACTGTTCTCGCCGTTAACCCAGTAGCAGTCAACGCCGAGCAAT
>DATDZM010000015.1:0-2855 GCA_036516815.1 Minisyncoccota bacterium
GGTATGCTTTATAGGCAAGTTCAGCATGATAGATTTTTTGAAAAAGTATACAAGGGTAAAAAAGGGATTGGCAATTACCAAAGATGGCGAAGTGGTGGGGGAGCATGACGGAGTCTATTTTTACACCATCGGTCAAAGGCACGGATTCTCCAAAGGCGGAGGTGCGTCTTATTACGTGGTGGCAAAAGATATTAAGAAGAACTTGCTCATCGTCGCGGACAAAGCGGACGAGAAAAAATTTTACAAAAAAGAAGTTCATATAACAGGCGCGAACTGGATTAATTCCCCTCCCGTCGAAGGTAAGTTATATAGAGCCCGGATTCGTTACCGCCAACCCCTGCAGTCCTGTAAGGTGTTCGCTTTTAAGAAAAAACTTTACCTCCTAAAGGACGGGAGGAGAGGGAAATCCTCCAGAGGTAAAGTTTTTTCTTCAAGCTGTTTCGTGGTGTTTTCCAAATCCCAGCGGGCCATAACCCCCGGCCAATCCCTCGTTCTCTACAATGGTAAAAGGATGCTCGGGGGAGGGGTTATTGTTAAATAAAACACCCGCCCCGATGTAACACCGGGACGGATGGGTTTTGCCTCCTTTGCGAATCCCTCTGTTTATTCTTCTAACGCGCGAACGCGATCTAGTCTCTCTACTTCCGACGCGCAATTAGGCTGATGGACCGAAGGTTCGCTTCCACAGCCGCAGGCAGGTAGCGGCCGGAATCGGTACGCTATGGCATATATGACCTTTTCTCCGCGAGAGGGGGAACCGCTCCGGCCATCTTCATGATATAGAGTCGTGCGGTGGGAAAGGGCAACTACATTCGCGCCCAGCGCCGTTGCTTTTTCTCGCAGAAATATCAGCGCCGTGGCTGCTGCTAAATCTTCCTCCGGACCTTCTTTTACTCCTTTGTATAGAAATAAAACTGGACCTGAACTAATGGACTCTATAACCTCAAGAGAACCTTTAACCATATTGAATCGCAATTCGTTGAGTATCCGTGCCTCTGGCATGGTCGGCTCCTTCTTGTTTTGAATGATGCTTTTTGTTTGTTTCAAGGGGCGGCAAGTTATTTCGTGCTCTTTACACACAATAGGGTTTTTAGGAAAAAGTCAAATCGCGACTTATATGCTATCGCTGTTAAGTTGCGGAAACTTATAAAAAAACCTTGACAACTTGTACTCAACGGACTTATATGTATGCAGACCATAAAGCGGCAGGCTCGTTGTAATTTCAAAACCTCATCAATTACCTTGGGAGGGTGAGATGGTTACTATTATACTTTTTGCAATTTTTTGTGCCATCTTGGGACTTCGTGTGTTTAAAATGTGGGAGGCCAGCGTGGCAGGATTTATTGCGGGTGTAGCCGTTGGGCTCATGGTCTCTGTCCAGTTGGGAGGAGGGGAACAACGCGTTTGGATTAACCCGCAGAAAATTGAATTGACTGGACTTGTACCGTCAGACGGCTCGCCACCTCTTTATCTTGTCTTGTCGGACGACCGTAAATATTGGATGGCGATAGGAAAATCCACTGATGGCAAGCACTATACCGATAGGCTCATCAGAATCGGTGTGGATGAAACGGAATTTAAGGAGACGGCAAGGGATGCTTTCCTTATTAGTTACCGCCCGCGCATAGTAGGGGCGTCCTATTGGTTGTTTCTCGCTCCTAACATCTGGAGATATGAAATTTATCTGCCTGAAGGAGGAATGAGTGATACGGTTACGCGACGGGCCCCAAGAGGATAAATGGTAGAAACCTTCCACAGCCGCCCCGATATAACGTCGGGGCTTTTTTGTTGATAAAGGGGGTGTTATGGCGTAAAATAATCTAATGGAATCGCGAGAGATTCGTGAAAAATTTATTTCTTTTTTTGAAAAGAAGGGACACAAAATTATCCCCTCATCTTCTCTTTTACCCCAAGATGACCCGACGACATTATTTACAGGCTCCGGCATGCAGCCCCTACTCCCATATTTTTTAGGCAAAAAACATCCACTAGGGTCTAGACTCGTTAATTCCCAAAAATCATTCCGGGCCGAAGACATTGAAGAAGTGGGGGACAATCGCCACACGACTTTTTTTGAAATGCTTGGCAACTGGTCCCTCGGAGATTATTTTAAGGTGGAGCAAATCCGGTGGCTTTTTGAATTCTTGATTGAAGAGATTAAGCTAGACCCGAAAAAACTTTATGTTACTGTTTTCTCTGGAGACGGAGACCACAATATTCCCCGCGACGCGGAATCCGCCGCCATCTGGGCGCGCTTGTTTGAAGAGAGGGGGATTGAGCCTAAAGAGGTTGACCTTATCACTGAAGAAAATGGGGGAGAGCTCGGGATGGGAGAAGGCCGAATTTTTTATTACGGGGTGAAGAAGAATTGGTGGAGCAGGAAGGGCGCGCCGATCGCCATGCCCGCGGGCGAGCCGGGGGGGCCTGACTCGGAGGTCTTTTACGATTTTGGAAGAGAACATAATCCTGAATATGGCAGAAATTGCCACCCTAACTGCGGTTGCGGCAGATTTATTGAAATAGGAAACTCTGTTTTTATGGAATATGTGAAGGAGGAGGAGGGGAGTTTCAAATCATTGCCGCAAAAAAATGTTGATTTTGGAGGAGGACTTGAGCGCATTACCGCCGCCGCGAATGATAATAAGAACATTTTTGAAATTGACACTTTAAGACCCTTAATTTCTGAAATTAAAAAATTAAGTGAAAAAGGCGAGGGCGATAAAAGCATACAAATTGTCGCTGACCATCTTCGGTCAGTCGCTTTCCTCATCGCCGACGGAGCGCTGCCATCAAACATCGGTCAGGGCTATGTCGCGCGCAGGCTCATTCGGAGGGCGATTCGCCACTCCGATGTC
>DATDZM010000016.1:0-2782 GCA_036516815.1 Minisyncoccota bacterium
TCGCACCCTTGAAAGACACCCCCGCCTATAGGGCGGGGATAAAGGCAGGGGATAAAATTATAAAAATTGACGGGACACCGTCCGCGGACTTCCCCCCGGATAAGGCCATTCCCTTGATTAAAGGAAAGAAGGGAACCCAAGTCAAACTCACTCTGGCTCGAGAGGGGAGAGACGAACCGCTTGAGATTACTGTGACGAGGGATGTGATAAAAATCCCGATCCTAGACACGGAGAGGAAGCAAAATGGCATCTTTTTAATCAAGTTATATAATTTCTCCGCGAACTCGGCTTATAACTTCCGCGTCGCCCTTAGGGAATTTATTTCTTCCGGGAGCAACAAGTTAATCATTGACTTGCGGGGTAATCCGGGAGGTTATTTGGAGAGCTCTGTTGATATGGCAAGCTGGTTTCTCCCTATGGGAGACGTTGTCGCGAGGGAAAAATTCGCGAATGGTGAAGAGGTTGTATACAGAAGCAAAGGATACGACGCGTTTATAAACTTGCCCTTGATATTGCTCGTGGACGGAGGAAGCGCCTCGGCATCAGAAATTTTCGCTGGGGCCCTAAGGGAGAGCGGAAAAGCGAAATTAGTGGGGGAGAAGACTTTTGGTAAGGGGTCGGTGCAACAGCTCGTGAATATTACCCCGGAAACTTCTTTGAAGATCACTGTCGCCAGATGGCTTACCCCGAACGGGGTTTCTATTTCTAAGGACGGACTCTCTCCTGATTATGAAGTGAAATTTCCGAAAGAAAAAGACAAAGACAAGGGGGAAAAAGAGGCCCTTGACCCGCAAATGGATAAAGCCATTGAATTATTAAGCAAGTAGTTTTTATGAGAGTGATTTTACTGCGGGAGGTATCTGGGGTAGGGAAAAAGTATGAGGTGAAAAACGTAAGCAACGGGTACGCGCGGAATTTTTTGTTTTTAAGAAACCTCGCCGTCGCGGCCAATGAGGCTAGAGAAAAGGATTACGAGTCAAAAAGAAAACGAGTGGAAATATTAAAAGCGTTAGAAGAAACAGCTTTAGAGAAGAGCATTGAGGCAATAAGCGGAGCCCGCCTTACTATAGAATCGCCCGCTAACGAAGAGGGGCATCTTTTCGCCGCCGTTCATGAAAAAGACATAAGCGGGAAAATCAAGGCAGACCTCCACCTTGACATAAGAGAGGACGCCATAGAAATAGGGGAGCCCATAAAATCCTTGGGAGACCACGTGGTTAAGGCGATGGGTAAGGAATTTACAGTGACAATAGTCAAAAAATGACAAAGTATATTTTCGTTGTCGGCGGAGTAATGAGCGGGGTGGGGAAGGGGGTCGCTTCTGCTTCAATCGGGAAAATTCTCCAGTCCAGAGGTTTTGCCGTCACCGCCATTAAAATTGACCCTTATATCAACGTTGACGCCGGAACGATGAACCCCACCGAGCATGGCGAAGTGTTTGTCCTAGACGACGGAATGGAATGCGATCAGGACATGGGAAATTATGAGAGATTCCTGGACCGCGACTTGACCCGAGCGAATTACATGACAACGGGGAGCGTTTATCTCTCGGTTATAGAGAAAGAACGCGGTTTAAAATACGGAGGAAAATTCGTGAGCGTGGTTCCATATATCCCCTTAGAAGTCATAGACAAAATTGATAGAGCGGTAAAAAAGAATAACGCGGAGATTAGTATCACAGAGATAGGCGGCACGGTTGGGGAGTATGAGAATATTCTTTTCCTAGAAGCCGTAAAGATGCTTAGGATTAAGAAACCCGGGGATGTCCTCCTCGTACTCGTAAGTTATCTGCCTCTCCAGGGGTCCGACACCGAACTTAAAACAAAACCGACCCAGCACGCGGTCAGAGCTCTAAATTCCGCCGGACTGCAACCGGATATAATAATCGCCAGGGCGAAAGTTCCGATAGATAAAAAAAGGAAAGAAAAAATAGCCTTCCACTGCAGTATTAGAGAAGAAGACGTCATCTCCGCCCCCGATATAGAAAGCATATACGAAGTGCCGATTAATTTTGAGAAAGATGGTATCAGTTCTAACATATTGGCGAAACTGGGGCTCAAGCCGAAATTAGAGGACCTCAAAGAATGGAGGAGCCTCGTGCGTAAAATAAAAACGGCCGTAAAACCGGTCCGCGTCGGCATAGTGGGAAAATACTTTGGCACAGGGGAGTTTATACTTGTCGATTCTTACATATCCGTAATAGAGGCAATAAAGCACGCCTCCTATCAGGCGAAAAGAAAGCCCCAGATTGAATGGCTTAACGCGGAAGATTTCGAGGCGGGGAAGTCCGGAAATTATAAATCAAACCTGAAGAAGTTAAAAGGTTATGACGGTATTATCGTGCCGGGCGGATTCGGCGGGCGCGGGGTGGAAGGTAAAATAAATGTTATTCGCTTCGCCAGAAAAAATAAAATTCCATTTTTAGGATTATGTTATGGCATGCAGCTCGCTATTGTTGAAATTATAAGGTCAATAAAAGGACACGAGGAAGCTCACACGACAGAAATAAACCAGGAGACTCCTCACCCCGTGATTGACATACTCCCGGAACAAAAGAGAAACATTAAAGAAGAAAATTACGGAGCGTCTATGCGCCTCGGAGCGTATCCGGCCGCGATTAAAAAAGGGACGATGGCCGCGGAAATTTATAAAGAAAGTTTAATCTCCGAGCGGCATCGCCATCGCTATGAAGTTAACCCCGATTATATTGAACTCTTGGAGAAAAGCGGGGGAGTGGTATTCTCCGGCTTTTCTCCCGATAGGCGTCTAATGGAGATAATGG
>DATDZM010000017.1:0-5584 GCA_036516815.1 Minisyncoccota bacterium
GCGGCTCCGGCCATGCTAATTTGTTCGTGGGGAGCACCATTCACGGCTCCAGTTGCCCTAACCAATATTGCGTTGTTGAAAACCCCGCTCGCGAAGAACTGCCATTATCTGACGGACTTATACAAGACTGGAGAGATGAAGCTACCGCCGGAGGCGTGTGCGCTCCGCCGGTCTGTGACAGTTCCGGAAACTTTAATCTTACGAATAATGCCGTAGCTACAACGGGTCCCATAAAAATTCCGGGGGACTTAACCATAAGCAATGGAGCGAGACTTAATTTATCCGGCACGGTTTATGTTGAAGGCAACATCACTCTCTCTAATAACTGCGTTATAAGGCTAGTTCAAGATTATGGCCCTTCTTCCGCTGTATTTCTTACCGACGGCAACGCTGTTGTTTCCAATAACTGCATATTTTCCGGTTCGGGGACTGCAGGAAGCTATATCATGCTCCTTTCGGCCAAGAATGCTACCACAAGTACGGTTATGACGATAAGCAATAACTCAAGTGGGGTGATTTACTATGCCGGTAAAGGGAAAATTAATTTTAGTAATAACGCTACTGCTAAAGAGGCCACAGCTTACGGGATAGATTTAAGCAACAACGCCGTAATAACTTACGAAACGGGCCTAGCTAATTTGAACTTCTCTTCCGGACCTTCCGGCGGGTGGAACATAAACTCTTGGCGTGAGACGGAATAATCCCTATATGCCTTTAGAGAATCTGGAGAAAATATTTTCCGTAAGCGAATTTCTTGATTACTTGAATGCAGTTTTTGGTATTCAAGGGAATGCTTTTGTCTTCGGAGAAGTTAGTGGATTTAAGAAATTGCCTTCGGGAGCTTATTTTTCCATAAAAGATAAAGCGGACGGGAGCGTCCTGGAGTGTTACATGAGCCCCTTTGGATACCGGAGCTCGGGCATTATTCTGGAAGATGGCATGGAGATAAAGGCGGGAGGCGCGGCAAATATCTACAAACCTAAGGGGAGGCTGAATTTTAGGGTGGAAACGATAGAACCTCTCGGCGAAGGGTCTCTTAAAAAAGCTTATGATGCCCTGAAAAAACGGCTTGATTCGGAAGGGCTCTTTGACAGGAAAAGAAAACTGCCTGAATTTATATCACAGGTCGGGGTCATTACCTCCCGCGCGGGAGCTGTTATTCACGACTTCAGGGAAAATTTACTGCCCATTGGGCTTGAGATATATTTTAAGGACACTCGGGTTGAGGGATTACAGGCGGTTCCGGGCATCACTCGGGCTGTCCATTATTTCAATAAAAAAATGCCGTATCTGGACGCCTTGGTGATTATTCGAGGCGGAGGGAGCCTTGAAGACCTTCAGGCATTCAACAACGAAATTGTGGCGAGGGAGATATTCGCGTCAAAAATCCCGACAATCTGCGGCATTGGACATGATAGAGATATCCCTATCGCCAGTCTGGTCTCTGACATGGAGACATCCACCCCCTCAATCGCGGCGACAACGATTAACGCTTCTTGGGACAGGCTTCGCCGAGGCCTTCCCCTCGCGGAGAGTGAACTAGTTTACTCTTTTCAAGGAATGCTCGCGGACAAGCGAATGGAGGTAAAAACAATCGCAGAAAAACTGATAGATAATATTGGGAAAATATTTTCCCGGGCGGACGCGCTTAAAAAGCGTCTTCTTACTATTTTTGAAACTTCCATTCGTGGCGCAAATGAGCGCGTCGCGGAGCACGCCAAGTATCTTGCCGGCGTGAATCCGGAAAGAAACCTGAAGCTGGGATATAGTATCATATTAAGCGGCGCGACCCATAAAGTTATAAAGTCGGTTAACGACATAAGCGAAGGAGACAGTTTAATTAACAGGGTTTACCAAGGCTGGTTTACATCCTCGGTGGATAGGATAACTAAAAGCAATAAGCAGTAAAAACATGGATAAAGAAAAGCCAAACAAAGCGAGCGCGTCCATGGGGAAGCTCGAGGCGATTGTAAAATGGTTTGAATCTCAAAGAGACGTTGACGTGGAAGAAGGGTTAAAAAAGGTGAAAGAAGGGGCGGTTTTAATCAAAGAGTTAAGGGGAAAATTAAAACACGCAGAAAATGAGTTCAGGGAGGTAAAGGCAAGTCTAAAGGAAGACGAAGACGACGCGTAGACAAAATTATTTTTCCAGTCTAGTATAAAACAAGAAAATAGATCATTTACGGTCATTGACAATTTTCATTGCCCAGACACCCGCGCCACCAACCTAGGAGGAAAGCGTCATGGTCTATAAGTCCTTAAGATTTGTCAGATTCGCGTGTCTTTTGGCCCTCGGCCTTCTCCTGAATGTATTGCTCTGGAAGCCGCTCTACTCCGAGATTGTGTGTGGGTTTGGGTGTTCTACAGAATGGCTGTCTAAGTTTGGCTGGGGCGTAGCCATACTCGTGTGCATTCTTGCTTTACCATTTGCCTTGTTTGAACTTATGGGAGGAGGGAAGGCCGATGATAAATCTTATACCAGACAAAATACGGAATGAAAGTGTTTCTTTTGAGGCAGAAAGAAGTTTTCGCACAAGATACAGGTTGTTTTATTTGTCAGACGAGGAGTTGAGAGAACAAGCGCTTTTGATAGGCTTGCTCACGGAATCTTGGGAGAGATTGTCTGAAATGCCATGTGATCTCTCCATAAAGGTTGTATATCACGAGGGATTGGCTCTTCTGGAAGGCTATCTTTTGCCATATACGGCAAATTCCTTCCTCGCTTCTAGAAACATCAGCCAAAGAAATTGTTTTTTGGGGTGGAGATTTAAGCGTCTCTATCCGCTAAGTGTCCTTATTTTTTCCATGCGTCAGACTTGTTACGGCCTCACCTACCTTGATGAAGGGAGATAGAGAGAGGAGGAAAAGATGAGTACGGGATACGGGTTTATAACAACGGAAGTTGCGGTAGACTGTTACCCAGAAGTGTCTCTCTGGGTCAGGGTGTCCGCAAGGTCTCTAGAGGTTATATACCCCCACATACCAATGCCAGTGTACAAGGTGGTAAAAGATGCTGATGGTTTTATTTTATACGAGTATGTCGCTCATGTTCCAAACGGTACAATCCACGCTCTTTCCCGAGAGGAGGTAATACCAGAAAAGGGAGAGAAAAAGGAAAGACGAGGTTTCCCGGTCGTGAGATTCGTCAAGGGGGATTGGAAAAGAAAGTTTATTGTGGCCACGAGCGTTTCTTTTTTTGAAGGCTTGAAAGAAGACGCGCATGTTCGAGTGAAAGGGGCAGTAACGGATTCCGAAGGGAAGATTACCCGCTACGAAGACGCGGGAATATTTCCGAGAAGTGATCTGGAAATCGTTGGAGTGGAAGAGTGTCCATGAACCGAGGAGAGGGGAAAGGCAATGAAAGCGGGCAGCTAAACGGCGTTTGTGTTGATTCAAGGTCAACCAACGCCGTTTTATTTTTTTAGAAACTCCGTATGCTATAATTCAAAAACTAAACCAGAGGCTTATAAATATGCGGCTTATTTGGAGTTATATCAAACAATATAAAAAAATCCTTTTCGGCGCTCTGGGCTTGGCCGTTATAAACCAAGTCTTCTCCCTTCTTGACCCCCAGATATTCAGGATGATTATTGACGGGTACGCGAGCAAGGCCGGCACCTTGCCGCACGGCCAATTTATCCGCGGCGTTCTCCTTTTACTCCTCGCTTCCATTTCAGTAGCTCTCGTCTCCCGCGTCGCCAAAAACTTTCAGGATTATTTCGTAAATGTTATCGGCGAGCGGACATCAACCGCCCTTTACGCGAGGAGCGTCAATCACTCGTTCTCTCTGCCGTACAGCGTTTTTGAGGACCAGCGTTCAGGAGAGCTCCTTCTTAAAATGCAAAAGGCCCGTCTTGACGCGAAAAATATTATTACAAGCGCCGTTAATATCATTTTTCTTTCCCTGGTCGGCATAACCTTCGTAGTTATTTACGCCTTTATCGTCAACTGGATTATAGGCCTTGTTTATTTTCTCATAATCCCGGTAATGGGCGCGGCAATTTTTTTGATCACGAAAAAAATCAAGGAAGTACAAATGACCATCGTGCAAGAGACGGCGAATCTTGCCGGCTCAACGACGGAGACGTTAAGAAACGTGGAGCTTGTAAAAAGTCTTGGCCTTGAGAGCCAAGAAATCGCCCGCCTGAATAATGTCAATGATAAAATTCTTCTCCTTGAGCTTAAAAAGGTTCGGCTCGTGAGGAAGTTGAGCTTTATTCAGGGGACGTTCGTGAACACCATGCGGTCTTCAATTTTACTCCTCATGCTTTGGCTCATCTTTAAGGCCGACATTTCTCTCGGGCAGTTTTTCAGCTTATATATTTATTCATTTTTCATCTTTGCCCCGCTCGCTGAATTAGGCACTGTCGCCTCGCAATATCAGGAGGCGCGGGCATCGAGCGGAGAACTAGAGAAGATTCTTTCCATAAAGCCAGAGGAGAGACCCAAGAGCCCCAAATCCTTGGGGAAAATCCAGTCGATTGAATTTTCCTCTGTTTCTTTCACTTACCAATCGGGTGAAAGACCCTCCATAAGCAATGCCAGCTTTAAAATTCAGGGCGGAGAAACTGTCGCTTTTGTCGGCCTGTCCGGTTCGGGCAAAACTACTATTATAAAACTGCTAGTGGGGCTGTACCGTCCGACGAAGGGAAAAATTTTCTTAAACGGCTTTGATGCCGGGGAAGTTAATTACAATCATTTAAAAAAGAAAATTGGTCTCGTTTCCCAAGAGACGCAACTTTTTGCCGGAACAATTAGAGAGAACTTATTGTTTGTAAATCCAAAGGCGACGGACGAGGATTGTCTCATGGTCTTAAATCAGGCCTCGATGGCTGGTTTGCTCCAAAGGGGCGACAGCGGGCTGGACACGAAGATAGGAGAAGGGGGAATAAAAGTTTCAGGCGGTGAGCGCCAGAGACTTGCTATCGCGAGAGCACTGCTTCGGAACCCGGAAATTCTTATCTTTGACGAGGCGACAAGCAGTCTTGACTCAATCACCGAAGGGGCGATAACGAGGACGATTAAAGACATTGTGTCGGCGCGGCCGAATCTTATCACTATTCTTGTCGCTCACCGCCTTTCAACCATTCTTCACGCCGACAGAATTTATGTTCTGGAGAGGGGAAAGATTGTGGAAATTGGCACTCACACAGAGCTTCTCCAAAAAGGGGGACTTTATCGGGCTCTTGCGAGAGAACAAGGACTTGATGCCGAGAAGGTGTTATAGTCATTTATAATAAACTAATGTCGCAGTATTATAATTCAAAACGTGCTAGAAACTTATTTGAGGAGAATAGTTCAGAGCCGTTTAGAATAAGTCGAAGTAAGATAGATTTATTTCTGAACTGCCCGAGATGCTTTTACCTCGATCGCAGGCTCGGCGTCTCCCAGCCCCCGGGCTACCCGTTTTCTCTAAACTCCGCCGTGGATATCCTGCTTAAGAAAGAGTTTGACATCCATCGGGCAAAAGGAGACCCTCACCCGCTTATGGAAAAATATGGAATTGACGCTGTGCCCTTTGACGACCCCCGCATGAACGAGTGGCGAGACGCCTTGAGAGCGGGCGTGCAATATCTCCACGAAC
>DATDZM010000018.1:0-3267 GCA_036516815.1 Minisyncoccota bacterium
CACCTTTTTTCTCAATAGCTATCCTCTCTTTCATTTTTTCGCTTTCATAGGCCTCCCCAATTGGAGAGTCCCATTTTGAAAAATCGTGAGTCAGAAGAACTTTTTCCGCCGAAATCAATTTAATGGTTGGTTTGATTTCGGGGAAACTTTTCAGCTTCAACAAATCTTGGGAATAAGCAAGCATCGCTACTATCCGAGATAAATGATATCGGTTGGAAACAATGTCTAATTGACTCCCGTTGGTGTCATTAGAGATACGCAAAGAGTTTCGAAGTTGCTGAAATGTGTTGCCAGACTTATCTTCTTCTATTATAGCATCCGGAGGCACTCCCAATTCAACTAGTTCAGCCTTGATGACAAAAGATAACGTCGGGGCATCAGAAATATTTTTTAATTGTCCTCTACCCCCTGACGCGATTATCATCTTTTCCTTGTCTTCTTGCCAGAGAATTGCCGCGGCATCAACACGTAGTCTGTCCAATGTGAATCCAAACCTGTCGCCAATGTCTCCAAAACTGCTAGTTCTCCAGCGACCATCATCATCCTTCTCCACCATACCACCAAGAACTACTATGTACTCTTTCATCTTTTCTCCTTTTTAGGTTGTGGGAATTGTTAAACTCTCTGTCTTTCTAAAGAATAGCACGTCATGTAATAAAGTCAAATATTCTCTCCTTCTATTAAACTCCAGGAGAGGGGCGTACCTTTTTCTATATCATCTTTCGCAATCTTCCCAATAACTTCGTCATAAAACTTAGTTTCAAGGCCGTCGGCTGGGCGTATTGACTTAACGTTTTCGCCAGTAAATTTTTCTCCCTTTCTCATGTCTTTAACAACAAACAAAGACCTTCTGAACCTTAAATTTTCCTTCTCACCCTCGCTTCGAGGGCCATAATAAATTTCACCCATCGCCTTCTCATCTCTTCGGATTGCCTTGACCATTTCCTTAAGCTCTTTCGGGTCTAAGGAAAACTGGGAATCCGGACCAGTATCTGATTTATCTAAAATTAAATGCTTCTCGATGATTGAAGCCCCCGCCATGGCCGCGAGAAGGGGAACTTCAACACCGCTGTTATTGTCAGAGAAACCGCATACAACATCAAAATTGTCCCGAAGGTCTAGCATCGTGCGCAGATGAGCGTTTGACGGGTCTGGATTGTCGGAATAAGTTGTAAGGCAATGGAGCAGGGCGATATCTTTGGCGCCATATTTTCTCAAAGTTTCTACTCCAAATTTGACTTCTTCCTTAGTAGAGAATCCAACTGACATGATGACCGGCTTCCCTGTACTTGCCACTTTCCTTAAAAGAAGCATATCCGTCGCTTCATAGGCAGCGATTTTATAGCAAGGAACGTTAAGATTTTCCAAAAAATCAACGGCGGTGTCGTCAAATGGAGTGGAAAAAAATATGAGTCCAAGGTCGTGAGCAATTTTTTGGAGCTTGGGATGCCAGTCCCACGGAGTGTAAGCCGATTGATAAAGTTCATAGAGGGATTTGCCTTTCCACCCCTCCGGGTTTCCCTCCCCCCTCTCCATAAACCATGGTTTATTAGAATTTAAGGTGAGGGTATCGGGAGTATACGTCTGGAGCTTGATGGCGTTGCACCTGGCATCCGCCGCCGCCTCAACGATTTTGACGGCCTTGCCAAAGTCCTGATTATGGTTCCCTGACATTTCGGCAACGATAAAACAGGCGTTATTCGGGCCTATTTTTCGGCCAGCGATTGCAAATTCTTTCATTATAAAGTATATAATAGCATAAAAGTATGATTGGTAACGCGCCTGATATTGGGCGGAAATTCAAAATAAGAACGTACGCGAGCCTCGTGTTTTTGTATTTTGCCGGACACTTTCTCCTGCTTTTAAACCGGGGTATTTACTGGGACGGGCTCTATTTCATGAAGCTTTTAGAAGAGAAGAGGTTTGACATTCTTTGGGCTCAACTGGAACGGGTAAAAGTTTTCTCTTTATACTATGTCATTCGTTTATTAGACTACGCTCCGGACCCCATTTTCGCAATCAAATTTCTCGCCTTCTTTAGCTGGCTTATAGCCGGGCTAGCCGTCTATCTCACCTTGAGGAAGGTGGCGCGACTGCCGGAAAACCGGGCTTTTTTTATCGCCGCATCATTTACGCTTATCCCGTCTTTCCTCATCAAAGTTGACGTCTCCGTACTTCACTATTCAATCTGCACAATGTTTTTTTTCCTCGCCGCTCTTACTTACTTTTTAGCAGTAAAGAATAGGGGGTTGATTAGACGATACGGCGGATACTTATTGTCTCTAGTCTTATTTTTCTTTTCTTTCTTTACTAATTCATATCTTGTCTTCTACGCCCTATTTTTATCCGGAGCAATTTGCATGAAATATAAGGACGCGGAGAGTGGGGAGAGAAAACTATTCCGGATGGTTTTTTCGTGGATAAAGAAGAATCTGATTTTTTTCCTTCTCCCCTTGATATTTTGGGCCTTCCGGGCTTATTTAGGCAAACCGTACGGAGCCGCGGCCGATTACAATGAGTTCGTTTTCTTCAATCCTGGATTTTTAACCGCTTTTGCCCAAGACTTATGGAACGGCATAGCCTATGGATTTTTCTGGCCAATTATAGCGCCTATCTCTATTTTGCAGAGAAAAATTTTTGCCGGGCTGTTTATAGTCACAGGAATCATTGTCTATTTCATCTCTAAAAAAATTCTCGTAGAAACAAAGATTAGGGAAGAAAGCGAGTATATCCCCAGGCCGTTGTTTTACATTCTCTCCGGAGGGGTGGCATTTTTATTAGGACTCTTCCCGTACCTAGCGGTGGGAAAATCTCCTCACATATTTGGGCTGGGATTCGGCATGCGACACGCGCTCCTTCTGCCGCTCGGTTCTTCACTTCTCATATTGGGCGTGATTATTTTGTTGGTAAAAGAGAGACTGCAATGGATAATCCAGATGATTGTTCTCTCTCTTTTCATCGTTTTTAATATATATAATTACTACGGGTTTGACATGGACTGGTATCGCCAAAGGGCAATCGTGGCGAGCCTAGAAGAGACCGACGATAAAGACATCCGCGAAGCGAACACTCTTGTCATTCAAGACAACGTGCGTGTATATAACTATCAAAATAGGACAGTCAGCGATGATGAATATCGTTCTCTTGTCTACGACGCGTTTGGTGAGAAGAATTTCAAGTTCGCCGTGGCTATGGGAGAAGAAAACAAAATACCTGACCTCTATCGCGATTTTAAAGATTCTTACACACTGCCCTTCCCAAAAGATT
>DATDZM010000019.1:0-2207 GCA_036516815.1 Minisyncoccota bacterium
GAAAGTGCTTTATTATGACATCAAGCAGAATGAAGGGTTTGAAAAAGAGACGAGCGCTGAATTTCGGGAAACTATTGAGGAGGTGCTCCAAGAAGCAGATTTTGTTTCAGTCCACGTGCCGCTTCTTGATTCAACGCGGCATTTAATCAACAAAAACCGCCTCTCTCGCATGAAAAAAACCGCCTATCTTATAAACACGTCTCGCGGACCAGTTATTGACGAAAAGGCGCTCGTGGAGGCGCTTCGGGAAGGGGTTATCCGAGGCGCGGCGATAGATGTTTTTGAAGAAGAGCCGCGCCTTGCTCCCGGACTTTCTCAACTTGAAAATGTCATTCTCACGCCGCATATTGCGTCTGGCACAGAGGAGACACGGAGCGCTATGGCGCGCCTCGCGGCAGAGAATATTATCAGAGTACTGGAAGGCGGGATAGCGCCAAATGCCGTTTCATAGAAATATGTTGGTTGCTCCTTGCCCCGAGTGTCATCGAGGGGAGAATATTATCAGAGTACTGGAAGGCAGGATAGCGCCAAATGCCGTTTCATAGAAATATGTTGGTTGCTCCTTTTGGGTGATTTCAAGCCATTGAACCATTACGCGGGTTGACAATCTCTGTTAAATATGATACAATCACACTGGGAAAAACAGGATGGGGATTCTCCCGATCTTGTTCCTTCCGATGCAGAGAAAGAGAGGTTTCTCATGGATCTCACCCCCGATAATAGTCTAGAAGGGGTGCGAAAAAAGTTTTTAGATAATCTTACCGACGAAGAATTGGTGGTATTTCATAGAATGGGATACGGGACTTATGGACTGAATCCGCGGGAATCCGTCGTCGATCCCAAGAAGGTTCGGAAATTTCTGGAAAAGCGCGCGCAAGCGGACCTTCTCATAAAGATTGCGCACGGCATCATCCACGAAGTTAATCGACCGCCCCCCGAGATGAGTTTTGCGGAGATTAAGAATGATGTCTTTAACTCCCTCCCGATTCTTAAGGAAAAACTTTCTCTGGAGAAGAGAAATACTCAAGGGGAAGTTACCAAATCTTTTCTGACCCCCGAGACGAGACCCTTTTCGGATAAAGAGAAAGAAGTACCCCTAATCCCGATAGAGACTATCGTTCTCTTTCATCCGGAGATACCGGGGGAAATTCATATAACCAACCACGCCTTTGAACGATTTCTTCAGTATAGGTCTGGGGTTAAAGAAACATTCCGCGGGCTTATCCCCGCCGCGCTTGTTCGAAAGCTTAGAAAAACTTTTGCAACGACAAAAGTTGACGACACCGTATCATCCGGTCATAGAGTGGAACGGATAATCAATAATAACTTCCAAAGAGCGTTTTATCTCATTGACCCGGGTAGGCAGTTTCGTTTCGTGGTTCTTGAAAAGGAATTAAATGTAGTAACCGTTGAGCGGCCCCGGTAAAAAGGGCCGCTTTTGCTTTTTATGAAGGAATATGATAGATTTTTCACATATGCTTACACTAAAGGCGGAAAAACGGGATAAAAAATTGAAGCCGAGCACATTGCGCAAGGAGGGGAAACTCCCGGCTGTCTTTTATGGAGGGAAAGAGCGTTCAACTCCTATTGCTATTTCCCAAGGAGATTTTCTAAAGGTCTGGAAGGAGGCGGGTGAATCAACCATTATCTCGCTTCAAGAGGAGGGGAAAGATCGCGCAGCACTCATTTATGATGTCCAAATTGATCCAGTGAAAGGTGTTCCTGAACACGTTGATTTTTATATTGTTGAAGCGGATAAAGAAGTAGAGGTTGATATTCCTCTTGAGTTTATCGGTGTTACGTCGGTGGTAAAAGATCTGGGCGGGACGCTTGTGAAAGTCCTCCATGAGATCAAGGTTGCGAGTCTCCCGAAAGATCTTCCGCATGCCATTGAAGTTGATATTTCTCTGATCAAAACGCTTGAAGACCAAATTACGGTGAAAGATTTAAAAATTCCCGCGACCATTCGACTGCTCGCAGATCCGGACGAGGTTGTCGCTTTGATTACTGTGGCAAAAGCAGAGGAAGAAATGACGGCAGAAGAGTTTGACGTTTCAAAGATTGAAGTTGAGAAGAAGGGTAAAGAAGAAGAAGTACCGGAAGAATCAGCCGATGCGGAAAAGGACGAAAAGAAAGGAAAGAAGGAGAAGGGGAAGGAGTAAGTGTTCCATGGCGGACGCCCTCTGCGAAACGCGCAGTTATCTTCT
>DATDZM010000020.1:0-2402 GCA_036516815.1 Minisyncoccota bacterium
CTTACGGAGTTCCCATCATTACGAATTCTTCCGTTCAGCTTCTCTTAAAACAGTCCCCCGCTTCAATTGACGTGGTGCAGAAAACGTTCAACCTCACCGAGGAGGAAAAATTTCTTCTCCTTGAGTCGGACGTGGGAGAGGGGATATTCTTCGCCGGGGCAAAACACGCCGCCATTAAAATTCTAGCTTCCTACACCGAGGACCAGATTATCACTTCCGACCCGGCGCAACTTTTGGCAATCAAGAAGGCCAAGCAAGAGTTTGAAACAAACACCCCCTAATAAAGTATCTTATGGTAGCAGAAGCACTTACAATTGAAGAACAAGAAGATATAATAGAAGAAACCCGCGTCGCGGAACTGAATAGGTTGCGCATGGAGTACTCTATGCTTGAAGATGATGAAGAGGGGAAAAAGAAAAAACAGAGGATAAGCGCGGTTACGGCGGGGTTTATGATTACTGTCGCCCTTCTATACGACGGCGTGCAGTTCGCTTTAGTGTGGATTGGAATCGGTTTTCTGGTAAACTGGTTAATAAGCGTTTGCGCGTGGCTCACATTCTTCTTCTGGTTTAAGTCTAAGGGCGTAAGTTACGCCAAACCAAAAAACGTCTTGACCGCGGGTGTCGCTCTTCTTTTAGAAATTATACCTGTCTTGAACGCCTTACCGGCCCTAACTCTTTCAGTATTAGCCTTGATTGTCATTACAAAATCGGAAGATACTTTGTTGGCGAAGATCGGGGTAAATATTCCGATGGTAGAGAAATTGTCTGGTAACATGTTGAAGAAATGAGTAAAATTTTTTTTATCTTAAATATCGTACTCCTTGTCACGCTCTCTCTTAGCGCGCGCGCAGCAGGTGCTTTCGGAGAAGATTTCATCATTAATATGAACCCCGAAAGCCCGGGACCAAACGAGACGGTGGAAGTAAGTCTCGTAAGTTACAGCTTTGATATAAATCGCTCCATGATTACTTGGACCTTGAATGGCAAGAAAATCTCCGAAGGCCGGGGGCAAAAAACCGCGAGCTTCAAAACCGGCCTCTCCGGCGCGAAGACGAATCTTTCAGTCACCGTCACGACGGAGGACGGCGCGCGCCTTTCAAAGAACGCCTCTTTCCTAAACGCCGACATTGACCTTGTGGCGGAGGCTGACACTTATACCCCCGCGACTTACAGGGGCAAGGCTCTGCCGTCCATCGGCTCGTTCGTAAAAGTTGTCGCCATACCGCACTTTTTTGTTGGCGGGGAGAGGATTCCAAGCAGCAAGTTGCTCTACGACTGGAGGTTGAATGATAAAAAACTCCAAACGGCTTCGGGTTACGGGAAGGATTACATCATATTTAAGAGCTTTGATTTTTTTGACGAGGAGAGCGACGCTGATGAAGTGCGAGTCATGGTCTCAAACTTTGACTCTACTATAGTGGCGGAGTCCGCAATCAACGTTACTCCCTTTGCCCCAAAGGTTATGCTCTACCGCGCCGACCCGTTGGGAGGCACATACCATAATCAGGCTCTTCAAAACGAGGTAAAATTGAAAGGAGAGGAGGTGGGTATTAAGGCTGAACCATTTTTTTTCTCAAAGAGTGCTCTCTCCAGCCTCACCTACGCCTGGAGCCAAAATGGTAAAGAGTCCGGGGTTGGAGTGAATGAAACGCCTTCCGTCATGAACTTTCGCTTGAATGGCGGAGGGAGTGGCCGGTCCGAAATTGGGGTGCGCGCGGAAAATCCATTAAATCTCCTCCAGACGGCGGGGAAAATATTTACTTTGATATTTTGACCAAAATGAGTAAAAGAATCTTTATTGCAATTTTCCTCTCCATCCTTGTTTTCCAAACGGGTGCCGTTATTGCCGCTGACCCGATAACTTACGCCCCACTTGAGCCCTTGCCAAGGATAGTTGAAGGAGACACGAGCCAGCTTGAAGGGTATCTCACTTTTGTGTTTAGATTCGCCTTAATCGCGGCGGCTTTCCTCGCCGTGGCGCAGATCGTCCGGGCGGGAGTTTACAGGATCGCCTCGGGGTCTAGCGAGACTCTGATTGGGAAGTCAAACGAGTTGATTAAACAGGCCGTTTACGGGCTTATCCTCGCTCTCCTCTCGTGGCTTATTCTTTTTACTATTAATCCCACGCTTACGAACATAAAGTTGGATATACCCGATATAACCACGATAGTGGATACTACCTCCCTCCCTAGTGATGATCCATACTCGCCCTATAATCAGCCTAATGATCCAAACTCGGTGTATACTCACGAAGAAGCAAAACAAAAACTAGACTTGGCCGATATAACAATAAAATCTTCCGGCGGTTGTTCAAATAAAGCACAGGGAAATTGCACTTCACTTGAGGGAATCCGCAAAGATACGATTGAAAGACTTATTGAGCTTAAAACTGCCTGCAAG
>DATDZM010000021.1:0-2664 GCA_036516815.1 Minisyncoccota bacterium
AATGTAGTGAAAATTCTTTTTGTTCTCTTTGTCGTTTACCTCCAGTATGGCAATGTCTTGAAACGGGTCTCGAGCGAGGGCTCGCACTTGGTACTTCTTCCCATCGTTTGTGACGATAGAGTAATCAGCTTCTTTATCTTCAACAACATGCCTGTTTGTAAGCAGAAGCCCTTCGGAAGAGACAAAAAAGCCGCTTCCGCTTGAGATTTGACGCTTCTCCGTCCCTTTTTGGCGATATTGGGGAATTTTTATATCTGGTATCAGCCCTTTAAACAAATCATTGCTATCTCCAAAGGGGTCAACAAAATATTCTTCAATCACTGGCAGGTCTTTGCTTGCTATGACGCTCACTACCGCTGGCGAAATGTCTTTAACAACTTTTATAATCGCCTCCTCTCTCGTCAGCTGCGGCGGCGGTTCCGGTTCTGTTTTCTTCTCTTCAATGCCGGGTAAGGGAACTCCGATGGTCTTTTCAATCACCCTATTTATTGTCTGGGTAATCGGCGGCGGAGCTTGGCGGAGAAGAGCTACTGTAACGATCGCCGTAACAACTGAAGTTACTATGGTTACAAGTAATGTCAGCCAAACCACTTGTGTCTTTGAAAGATTGTCCATGTTCATGTTCATTCTATTATAGCACTTTTTTTTCTTTGTCCAGATAACGGGAGAGAATTTTTAAAACATGGTCAACATCAGCTTTTCTCGTCGTTCTCCCCAACGTGAAGCGGAGATTTGAAGAAGTTTCCATCTTTCCCGTCTCGCAGGCGCTGCCGGTAGAGACGGATATTCCATGTTGGTCAAGGTAAAGGAGGGCCTCCTCTCCACGAAGACCCTTAATGGAAATAGAAACATTGTTTGGTAGTCTCTGGTTTCTGTGCCCGAGGAGAGACACTCCCGGCATATTTTTAAGAATTGAGTCTATAAAATAATCTCTGATTTGGACAAGGCGGCGGGACTCTCTGATTCTCCCTTCCGCGCTGATTTTCAGAGCTTCTCCGAAACCGACTATTCCAGGAACATTTTCCGTACCAGGACGAAGGGAATATTCTTGCCTGCCTCCGTAGGTAATAGGTATTATCTTGGTACCGTTTTTTACAAAAAGACACCCGATTCCCTTCGGCCCGTATATTTTTGCCCCGTTTATCGTCATTAAATCAATTCCCAGGACAGAGACGTCAAGGTTCAGATACTCCGCCGCTTGTGAAGCGTCTGAATGGAAAAGTGGCCGTCTTTTTTTAAATTTAAAATTTTTTATAACCGAAGAGATTTCTCTTATCGGTTGTATGGCGCCGGTCTCGCCGTCGGCATAAGAGATAGAAATTAGGATAGTTTCTTTTTTTAACGCTTTCTTTACGGACTCCGGTTTTATAACCCCATCAGAATCTGGCCCCAGATAAGTAACCGAAAATCCTCGTGACTTCAAATATTTACAAGGCTCAAGCACAGCCGGATGCTCTCCTCTAGAAGTGATTATATGTCCTTTCCCTGAAGCAAAAGCCGCCCCGAGGATGGCCAAATTATCACTTTCTGTGGCGCCCGAGGTAAAAATAATTTCCCGCGGTTTTGAATGCAAAACTTGGGCGACCTTCCTTCGCGCCTCATGAAGAGCTCCTTTAGCAAGAATCCCTTCCTTATAAATTGCCGACGGGTTACCGAACTTTTCTTCAAAGTAAGGCTCCATTATCGCCTTCACTTTTTTATCCACCGGCGTCCCCGCCGCGTAATCCATATAAACGCACCTCCTAGACCTTTCCTTCATAGCCAATTTGTTTTATCCCGACAGTTGGAATCACCTATAAGAAGCCGCCTCCCAGACTCGAACTGGGGACCTTCACTTTACAAAAGTGTTGCTCTACCAACTGAGCTAAGGCGGCGTGACTTTACTCTATCGGGTTGTCAGTCCCCCTCTCATTTTTCGCTTCGTGGACGCCCTGCCAATACGCGGTGCCGTTGCCGTTTTTAAGCAAAGAACCGTTTTGAGAGTGAATTTCGCGCTTCCCCCGCACGTAGTCTCTGAAGCGTAAAAGATTATTCTCTATTTTCAAAATATAAATCCTCGTCCGCGAAATCTTCTTTTCAACTTCTTTCAAGATGTGGGGATAACCTATCTCCTTCCAGAAATTTAGGAGAGGCACGATTATTATTTCATAGTAGTCCCTGAAAAACGGCCTGGTGGACCTAAGAGCCGAGTGGAGTTCCCCTCCCATTATCCTCGCCCGAGGAGCGTGCTTCATAATAATTGACGCCATGCCGAAGAGAGAAATTGAAAAGACAATTATTAAATATATCATGGATTTAAAGTTAAAAATTTCTACGACGTTTCGTACCTAACGAAGCGTTTTATCTCAATATTCTCTCCGAACTTTTGTATGGCGGATGTCATGAGGTCGCGAACGGTAACGCTCTGGTCTTTAACATAAGGTTCTGTGAGGAGCGCCTCCACGTTCTCTGCGTCAGAGGCGGCGATGTGCAGAGCGACGTTATGGATAAAAGCTCCGAAATCAGGATTCCTCGCCACAAAATCAGTCTCGCTCCTTGCCTCAATCATAACGCCGACCCGTTTTGTGGAGTGGAGATAAACGTCAATCACCCCTGCCTTGAGTTCCCTGTCAGACTTCTTGTCCGCCACCTTTGCCCCTTCTCCTAAAAGAATTTTAACGGCTG
>DATDZM010000022.1:0-5040 GCA_036516815.1 Minisyncoccota bacterium
GACGGCATAATCCTTGAGGGCAAAAGCCATATAGACGAGAAGGTTGTGACCGGGGAATCGTTCCCGGTTTCAAAGACAATCGGAGATGAGGTCATTGGAGCGACAGTAAATCAAGAGGGACTCATTAAATTTAAGGCGACCAAAGTGGGGAAAGACACTCTTCTCTACCAGATCATTAACATGGTTGAAGAGGCTCAAGCCAGCCGCGCTCCCATCCAAAATCTGGTAGACAGGATAAGCGAGTACTTCGTGCCTATTGTGGTTGTCCTTTCCATCATCACCCTCGTCACCTGGACGTTTATATTCGCCTTTCCTTTCCGCGCCGGGCTCTTGCGCATGATTGCTGTTCTCGTGATTTCCTGCCCTTGCGCCATGGGACTCGCCACGCCCACGGCCTTGATTGTCGGCGTTGGGCGTGCGGCTAAATTTGGGATAATTCTAAAGGGGGGCGAGGCGTTGGAGAAGGCTTACAAAATTACGGCCATAGCTTTTGATAAAACCGGAACACTCACTATTGGGAAGCCGGTCGTGACTGACTTCGTGACTTTGGGGAAGGAGAGTGAAAAGGATGTTCTCCTCCTTGTCTCTTCGGTAGAAACTGGTTCGGAGCACCCACTCGCCCGCGCGGTCGTGGAGAAAGGCAAAGGGGTTTTTGGAACATTGCCGGAAGTAAAAGACTTTAAGGCTGTCTCTGGTTTGGGTGTGCAGGGGAAAGTTAATAAAAAAACAGTCGTCGTAGGGAACGCCGCCTTTATGAAATCTCTAAGTATTGACGTAGCCGCGTACTCCTCTCAAGTTGAGGCCCTTCAAAATCAAGCAAAGACCGTCGTCTACGCGGCTGTGGGGAACACTCCCGTTGCCATCATTGCCATGGCCGATAGCTTAAAGCCTTTTGCCAAAGAAGCGGTGCAAGAATTAAAAAGGATGGGAAAAGAAATTATTATGATTACCGGGGATAATCCCCAGACGTCAGAGGCGATTGCCAAGGAAATTGGCATTGACCGCGTACTCGCCCAAGTCTTACCTCAAGAAAAAGCAAGCGTAATCAAAAAACTTCAAGGCGAAGGAAAGTCCGTTGCCATGGTTGGGGATGGCATCAACGATTCCCCCGCCTTGGCCCAGGCCGATGTTGGCATAGCGGTCGGCTCCGGCACAGACGTGGCGGTCCAGACCGGCCAAGTTATTTTGGTAAAAGATGATTTAAGGGACGTGGTCACCGCCATTCAGCTTTCCGGAAGAACAATCAAAAAAGTCTGGCAGAATCTCTTCTGGGCTTTTATCTACAACGTCCTCGCCATCCCGGTCGCTGGAGGCGTTCTCTACCCAATTTACGGCTTTACTCTGCGACCCGAGATCGCCGGGTTTGCTATGGCCTTCAGTTCGGTCTCGGTCGTCACAAACTCCCTCCTCCTCAAGCGTTACACCCCTCCGATGGAGAAGAATATGGTATAGTGAAGAAATAATGAGAATTATAAATCCGTTATTTATTAATAATCTCTCGCGAGAATAATAATTAAAAAAATATGGTCAAAGAATTTATTGTAAGGAGCAAAAAGTGGATCTGGCTCGTGCCTTTGCATTTTATATACGCAAACTACGAAATATATAAAAATCTTTTCCGGGGTCAATTTTGGCCGGGTACAGCGCTCTACGCGTTAATTCACGCGGTCGTCGTTTTCTTAGTCATCCTCGGCGTATCCCGACTGAAGCCCAGCCAAACTATAGTGAGCAAGGTGGCGCGAGCGGTGCTTTTTGTTGTCGTTTTCTTCTTCGTTCCAGCTTTTGTGGGCGGGACTATTATTGGCGCAACTCTTATTGGCAAAGGCATCAATATGACAGATACAGGCGGAGAAGCCTCTTTAACTGATAGCGTCTTCAAGGCGACTGCCCAGAGTTTTTCGGTAGTGCTTGACACCATGTGCGTAGAGGCATCGGAGACTCCATCCAAAGAGGCTGTCCTTGAAGAGTTTCATTCCGCAATAACATCCAAAATAACATCGAAGGCTCCGGAAATTGAAATCCTTGATGTCAACTCCAAACTCGTGGATGGAGTTCTTGATTGCGGAGCAACGATTCGATTAAAAGATGCCTTCAATGGGGAAACCGCTGTATTCAGAAAAGAAGCGGGCAGTTATGAGATGGTTCGTATTTCGCCCCCCTCTCAAACAGACTCTCAAGGATGGAAAATTTTCCGGAGTGGGGAATATGGAATTGAGTTTAGTTATCCTCCAGACCTCTTCCAAAAGGTGACGGAAAATGAGAATATAGAAGCGGTTGTAGAAGGAAGTGGAAATGTTTCTCGGAGAAGCATATTAGAGGCGGATGGACGGCGGGGGTATATGGGTCTCGATATCCTCTCTCGGAAGTTTGACGCCCAGAAACGCCAGGATTCTTACGGGAACCGCATTGACGGAGAGATTGTGCCCGTTTCAATTGGAAGTAGTTCGGGGTATCAGTACAGAACTCTTTATGCCGGGATGGATTACCTCATGACCGAGGGAGAGATGAACGGTCATCATGTCCAAGTCGCGATCGGCTTCTGCTGTGACGATAACTCGTTCCATGACTCCAAAAATCCTCTTATCAATGATAAGAAATTGATTGCTAGAATTCTTTCAACCTTCAGGTTAATTAAAACGGAATAATAATGAAAATTCTCATCACAATTATTATTTCGATGTTAATTTTGCTAGGACTAAATTATATGTTTCCATTTTCAAAAAAATCAGCCGTTAGCCAAATAGTAACTTTACGGGAGTTGGAAAGCAATAAACAAAAATATGATGGGCAGAAAGTGGTAATGGAAGGAACTTACGAGCACATGTTTGAAGTCGAGGCGTTTGAAGGGAAAATTTGGCTCGACCGTGATCATATGGCTGAACATGTGGAGCTCCCGACTTTCAGCAAAACCCGAATCAGGGCATACGGAACAATACACACTAAGGGAACTTACGGACATCTTGGAATGTATCCTTTTCTTTTAACTGCAGATAGGGTTGAGGTTCTTTATAAAATTACTGACGAGAAAATTACAGAGTCCCGAGCAGGTCAGATCGCCATTGATGCCGCAAAATAACATTACAAAAAGTTTTTCCCAAAAGAGAATATTTCTCTTGTAGTTCAAGGAACTACTCTTGAGAACAACATCATATGGCTTATACACCTACAGCAAGTAAGAAACGAGGGGGGTAAGGTGACAGATTTGTTGTATTTTGATGTCCAAATTGACGCGAAGACCGGGAAAGTTGAGAAAGTTGAGCAGGGCGGAGGAGCGTAAATTGAATTTATAGTTATGAAAATAATTACCATTCTCGCCTAATATGCCTAACAAATTTCTCTATATTTTAGTGCTGGCACCCGCTCTTCTGGGAGTAATAGGGCTGGTTATAAATGTTCTTGGCAGTGATGATTCCGATTCCGCGTTATTTACCGTATGGGGGTTTTTAGCTTTATCATTCCTATTTATTGGTTTACTGGAAAAAGGTGAAATGAAGGCGGTTGAAGCCTTAATAATAATATTTTTTGCTGTCGTCGTTGGAGTAATTTTGGCGTTTTGGGCTTTGGCCGCTTTGATAAAAACCGGAAGGTATGAAAATGTCCTTACTTTGATTTTTGGTATACTATTTATCACAATGCTTCCTTTTTGGAGCCATTTGGGATCATTCAAGGTCATCCCTGTTTATAATAGCCATGACAAGCTTTATGACTACCGTATTATGAACAGTGAGGAGTTCGGGGAGATAAATAAAAATCACGGAACGCTTTCGATTCTTGCATTACTGTTTGGTATAGCTATTTGTATATTGGGTTTTTTCATACTTCGCCTTGTTTCTCTGCCGTTTGCAGTTATTGCGCTTGTTTTGTTTATTATTTGGAACGGGTATCTGATCTACACCAGAGGAGGAATATTAAATCTGGGTGCCTCTTTTGTGCATATGGTATCACCCGAAAGCATTAATGAATTCGACAGAAAACCGCCAAATACACAAATTAAAAACAATTTCACAAAGTAGGTAAGCGCTACACCCCTCCGATGGAGAAGAATATGGTAAAATAAAATTATGGAAAAGGTTGAGATGAAGATTGAGGGGATGCACTGCGGGGCTTGCGCCACCGGCATTCAGATGCTTACCTCGCAGATGGGGGGGGTAAGTTCCGTCTTCGTGGATTATGATGGGAAGAAAGGCACTTTTGAATTTGACCCCGCAAAGGTAACAAAGGAGCAAATTATAAAGGCCATTGCTGACCTCGGCTTCCAAGCGTCATAAGTAAAAAGATTAGCGCGATAACTTCTTTATATTATGAACGGGAGTTGCGTTTTCGGTTATCGTCAAAATATTCAGTCGGTCGGCGGCTTCAATAACTTCGTTCGCTTTGTGGATAATAAATGCCGTCATGCCAAAAGCGAAAAATAGAAACATACAGAAGTTAATCATTGAGCGTCTATCTGAACTGAAAAAACTCTGATTCATTAGGGTTTGGTTGCGAGCAGGTGGAACACAATTATACCAAACGTTACCGCTACGTTCAAAGATTCTTTTTTGCCTCGCATCGGTATTTCAATTATTTTATCGCACTTGTCTAAAATAGATTTTGGCAATCCACTTATTTCATTTCCAAAAACAAGAGCTGTTTTCGCTAGGGTATAGTCACCAGTGTTTAGGGTATAGTAAGAAATTGAATTTTTGTTTTGCTCAACAGAGAAAATTTTATAGCCCTCGCCTTTCAGCCTATTTATGAGCGAGCCTGTTGACTTAACGCGCTCCCACGGAACATAACTCTCCGCGCCGAGGGATACTTTCGTTACCTGTACTCTCTTCCTCCCGAATCTGTCGGTTGGGGTTGGAGTAATCCCGCACAAATAAATTTTCTCCACTCCCGCCGCGTCCGCTGTACGGAACATTGAACCGACATTATGCATGCTACGGATATTATGGAGAGTTACTATCATGGAACTACCAGCTACCACCGCCCCCACCGCCTCCTCCCCCTCCAGAAAATCCGCCTCCACCCAAGCCGCTACTACTCCTCGGCGTGGCA
>DATDZM010000023.1:0-5659 GCA_036516815.1 Minisyncoccota bacterium
CTTTTTAGAATATATGTAAAATACATATTCCTGTACATCCTCAAGACACGTGTATCCCGTTCCCGACCTGTCGGGAACGAGGATCCTCGACCCCGATAAATCGGAGGTCGGGACTGCCGGTATACGACGGCCCGTCTTATGACAAAATCACATTTGAAGTCACCCTAATCTTAGCCTTCCTGGACGCAAAATCAAGAAAAATAGCCATAATATCAATTTGCCACTCTGTTTCATCTGAAACTTTTTTGTCTAAAAGATATGTTTGAATAACTCTTGCCAACCTTTTCCTTTTCCATAAATGCACATTTTCTTCAGGTAAGTGATCTGTTTCATGGGAAACAGTCTTGACCTCTATAAAGTGGAGAATCTTACCCCTCTCCGCGACTATGTCTAGCTCACCCCACTTCTTCAAATAGTTCCTATTTATGATTCTAAAACCACGTTTCATGAGAAACTTACAGGCAATCCCCTCACCAATGTCGCCAACCTGCCTTTTCCTCGTTTTATCCACAGTTTTTATAAAGGACAATTATTGTCCGATAGAGTGTTAGTATGTCCGATATAATGTCCCTTATTGTTTTCAGAAATGTGGATAACTTGTGGATACATTTTTAGACTGGATTTATTATGCTCTCGGAGGTCTGCGGCTTCAACTCTCAACTCGCCAGTCGCTCGCCTCGGTCTAGCCACCAGCTCGCTTGTTTTTTCTGCTGAAAAAATACAGCTCCGCTGTTCGAATCCCTCCCGTCCCATAAGCAGTTATGGGACTCTTGAGCATAATTTCAAAGACTTATTATGCTCTCGGAGGGATTCGAACCCCCAACGTGTGGTCCGAAGCCACAAATGATATCCGTTTCACCACGAGAGCTCTAAACAATGGCATTCTAACATAAAAATGCTAGAATAAACAGGCAATACCATGCTTGATAATGAATATAATTTTGATATTCCAAAAGAGGTTTTGGAAGTAACAGAAAAGATTAAAAGAGCTGGCTTCGGGGCTTATTTAGTCGGAGGCTGTGTTCGCGACCTTTTGTTACACAAGAAACCAAAAGACTGGGATGTTGCCACAAATGCTACTCCGGACGAGATACAGGCCCTATTTAAAAAAACTGTTTATGAGAATAAGTTTGGCACAGTTGCTATCGTCAACGAGGACGTTTCAGATGAAACATTAAAAATTATTGAAATTACGCCATATCGTAAAGATGAAAAGTATTCGGACAAAAGACACCCAGACTCCGTAAGTTTCGCGGGGAGCATTGAGGAAGACCTAAAAAGACGTGATTTTACCATAAACGCTCTTGCTCTGGATGTTTCAGGTGAAACAGGATTTAAGATTATAGACCCTTTCTGTGGCCGGGCTGATATTAAAGGAAAAGTGGTAAAAGCAGTTGGCAATCCGGACGAAAGGTTTAGTGAAGATGCTTTACGAACGGTTAGAGCAGTAAGAATCGCGACGGAGCTTAACTTTAAGATTTCACATGAAACAGGAGAGAGTATAAAAAATAACATTAAATTGCTTGATTTTATATCAAAAGAGAGGGTTAGGGAGGAATTTACAAAGATTATTATGTCGGATAATCCAAGTAATGGTATGAGGATGATGAATGAATTTGGGGTTTTGAAGTATGTTGCACATGAAACTGAAGAAGGCATAGGGGTAAGGCAAAATAAAGCTCATATTTATCCAGTCTGGGACCACCTTTTGAAGGCTTTAGATTACGCGGCTTATAAAAAATGGCCGTTTCATGTGAGACTTGCGGCGCTTCTGCACGATGTTGCCAAACCTCAAACCAGAAGGTGGAGTGAAGAGAAGGAAGATTGGACATTTTATGGCCATGACGTGGTTGGGGCAAAAATAACAGAGAAGTTACTTTCCAGACTAAAGTTCTCTAAAAGGACAATAGACATTGTCCGTAAGCTTGTCCGTTATCATATGTTCTTCTCGGACACGGAAAAAATTACCCTTTCTGCCGTGAGGAGGATTGTCCGGAACGTTGGCCCGGAGAATGTCTGGGACCTTATGAAAGTTCGTTTTTGTGACCGAATTGGAATGGGTAAGCCTAAAGAAAGCCCCTACCGTTTGAGAAAATACGAAGCAATGATTGAAGAGGCTATGCGCGACCCCATTACTGTCCGGATGTTAAAAATAGATGGAAACAGGATTACAGAGTTGTTACACGTGGAACCAGGACCTGTCATTGGGCAAGTGTTACACGTGTTACTTGAGGAGGTTCTAGACGACCCTAAGAAAAATAGCGCGGAATGGCTTGAAGCAAGGGTAAAAGAGCTCGGGAAACTTCCAGAAGAAGAATTAAAGAAAGTTGGAGAAAGGGCTAAGAAAACAAAGGAGTCTTTGGAAGAAGACGAAGTAAAGAAAATATATAAAAAGTGGTGGGTGGAATAGAAGATAATGGGGGGGGTGGAAAGTGGAAAGTGGAAAGAGTATAATAGTTGCCAGATGCTCTTGCTTAACTTTCCTCAAACCCCTTATACGAGGAGGAGACGGTGGAAAAAAGAGAGACGGATAGACTGATAAAGCGAATCCACCGCTTCTTACGCGAAGAGGCACCCGTGGATTTGGCATGGATGCCAGACGCAAGCGGGTCTTTCTCTGGCGATACCAATCATATCCTGGTCAACCCGTTCTTCGAGTGCATTCGGATTTTGATCCATGAAGCACTGCATGGTGTCGATCCTAATCTGACAGAGCGAGAGGTCAGACAGAAAGAGAAACAACTCGTTCGGGCTCTCTCCGACCGGCAGATTCTGTACCTCGTTCAAGAGTACCTCATGAGACAGAACGGAGAACAGATTCCGTTCAAACGAACGCGGTTCCGCACTGCTTCTCGCTAAAGGAGTGAAATATGTCGGTAAAATTTTTCCAAAGCCGAGAGCGCTATCTTACGCTCTCGGCCTTTCTTTTACTTAATTTTTTGGCGGCGGCGGGCGTGAAAAGCGGTGTGAACATCCTTGAGCTGTTTATTCGTAACATGGGTGTAAATTTGGGTGGCGGTGATGGAGGCGTGCCCCAAAAGAGCTTGAACGGAGCGTAAGTCAGCTCCGTTTTGGAGCAAATCTGTTGCAAACGAATGACGCAGAATATGAGGAGTGACTTTTTTTGAAATGCCTGATTTAACTGCGTAATGCTTTATAATGCGTTCCACCGAGCGGGGAGTGAGCCTAGATTCACTAGCTTCATTACCTGCCCGCATCGCTTCGCGAAGCATTGCGGGCGAGGCTTTCAGGGGGACAAAGAGGGCTTCGTTAGTGTCGCTCCGTTTGCCTAAATAATTTTTAATCGCTTCCCTCGCGTTCCTGGACAAAAAAACGACTCTTGTTTTACCCCCTTTTCCGAGGACGGAAAATTCTCCCGTCTTGTTGTTTTCAATGATTTCCCTGTTAAGCGAGCATAGTTCTGACACCCGGACTCCGGTTGAAAATAAAAGTTCAAGAATAGCCTTGTCCCGCAAGGCTTTTAAGCCATCTCCGGTGGGGGAAGAAAGAAGCCTCTCCAGGTCATCTTCAGAAATAAGGTCCAGTTCTCTCATGCCGACTTTAGCAAGCTCTATCCTCTCGGCCGGGAGTGTTTTGATTTCTCTTTTCAGGCAGTATTTAAGAAAAACGCGCAGAGCAATGAGATGATAATTTTGGGTTTTTTTCCCTAGATTTTCTCGATTTAAATACAGACGATACTTTCTTAGAAGCTCGTCGGTTATTTCTTTGGGGTCGTCTATTTTTGAAAATAATAAAAAACGCTTCAAGTAACGGTCATAATTCTCTATCGTTTTTAGACTTCTACCGCGTTCTATCTCAAGGTATTCCAAAAACTGTTTGCGAAGTTTTTTAATGTCGCACAACATTATAACTCAAAGATAGCATATATTGCAGAAGAGAAAGAATCTTGCTACTATGTTTTCAATGCTTACGGCGAAGAAGAAGCAAAACATTATAGGGAAATACAAGGTTCACGATAAAGACACCGGCTCTTCGGAAGTCCAAGTGGCTATTTTAACCGGACAAATCAAAGCTTTAACAGGACACCTGAAAAAACATAAGCAGGACAACAGTTCACGGCGGGGACTCTTAAAAATGGTCGCGGATAGGCGGGCGCTTATGAATTATCTTTCAAAAAAAGACAAAAAAAGGCACGAAACCCTCGCCAAAAAGTTGAACCTCAAAAAATCAAAAAAAGAATAATGTTTGGAGCGGCAAATACGAATCCAGTAAAGTACAAGAATCAGCGCGTGGCTGTCTTTATAGACGTGCAAAATCTTTATCATTCCGCCCGGGCGATTTACCAGCGCAGAGTAAATTTTAAGGAGCTTCTCGCGATCGCCGTGAGCGATCGTCAGCTTATTCGCGCCTTTGCTTATGTCGTGCGCACTAAAACAGGCGAAGAAAAGGCGTTTTTTGACGCGCTCACAAAGCTCGGGATTGAGATCAGGGTGAAGGACCTCCAGGAGTATTACGGCGGAATGAAGAAAGCCGATTGGGATGTCGGCATTGCCGTGGACGCCATTAAGACCTCTGGAATCGTTGACGTTGTGGTGGTGGCGAGCGGAGACGGAGATTACGTTCCGCTCGTTGAATACTTAAAAAATCAGGGCAGGCGGGTGGAAGTTATGGCTTTCGGCAAGTCTACCTCTTCAAAACTCAAGGAAGTTACGGACGAATTTATTGACCTGGACGAAGATACTAAAAAGTATCTGATTAAAGGCTAACGTGACATGAAGGTAAGGAAATACGAGACTGAATGGGGAGGAGAAAAATTGGTAGTAGAAATCTCTGATCTAGCTAACCAAGCTAACGGTTCCGTTCTTGTCCGTTATGGGGAAACGGCGGTTTTTGCCTCCGCCACAATGTCACAGATTGTGAAAGAGGGAGGGGACTTTTTTCCTCTCACCGTAAATTATGAAGAAAAGTTTTACGCGGCGGGGAGAATTTTAGGCAGCAGGTTTATCCGAAGGGAGGGGAGACCGACAGACGAGGCGGTTTTGACGAGCCGACTTATTGACCATACCATTCGCCCTCTTTTTAACCAACGGACGCGAAACGAAGTGCAAGTTGTGGTTTTAGCTCTTTCGGTTGACGGCAAGAACGATCCGGACGTACCAGCCATACTTGCCTCCTCTTTAGCTCTTTCAATTTCTGACATACCTTGGGACGGTCCGATTGGTCCCGTGCGCGTTGGTTACGACGGGAGAGGATTTGTCATAAACCCAAGCTATGAAGCTAGGGAAACAATTCCCATGGAGAATGTTTTTTGCGGAGTCAAGGGCGGTCTTGTGAACATGACGGAGGTGAATGCGAAAGAAATTAGCGAAGACATTCTCATAACCTCATTCGGGAGGGGGCTTGAGGAAAGCCAGAAAATAATTGATTTTCAAAATGAAATTATCCGAGAAGTCGGCAAGGAGAAACTAAACTTGCCGGTAAAAAATATACCCGACAAGATGTACCAATTATTTCACGGAGAGATCGGGGAAAATTTGGAAAAAGCTCTTTTTCGAGGAGGGGCGGGTAAAGATGAGCTTCACGGACTGGAAGCGCATTGGGGAAAGATTTCTCTTGAGGAGTTCGGGGAGACATCCAGGGCAAGTGCCGCGCAAGTTTATGAGGACGGCGTAAATGAGATTATCCATAGAAATATTCT
>DATDZM010000024.1:0-5989 GCA_036516815.1 Minisyncoccota bacterium
GCAATGGACCCTAAATTTGGAGTATACGCAAGCCAAGTGGTAAAAAATGCCAAAGCTCTCTCCGCCGCGCTGTCAAAGAAAGGCTGGAGGCTTGTCTCCGGAGGCACCGACACGCATCTCATCATTCTGGATACATGGAATTATGGGAAGGGTATAGGAGGTGAGGAAGCAAGCGTGAGGTTAGAGAAGTCGGGGATAATAGTAAACAAAAATACTATCCCCTTTGACACGCGAAAGCCCATGGACCCCTCCGGCATCCGCCTCGGCACCCCGACTGTTACAACTCGCGGGATGAAGGAGGAGGATATGGTGAAAATTGCGGAGAGAATTGACAAGGTGTTAAAATCTTGATAGCCCGGCCAATGACCCAAGTTTAGCTCAAGCCACTGACACAGTCGGGTTTTTGTCTCCAGTGTATGCTATAATAAAAGAATGAGAAATCATTGGTCAGTACAAATTGATGAACTCAAAAAAGACCCAGAGCAGTTTATTGTCTGGAAATTGGAGCAAAGAATAAATTGGGGCATCGGGGAGAGAAAAATCAAAAAACTAGAACTTGTCAAGTATTGGAGTCAAATAGATATAGATCCATTCAAGCGAAAGGCACTTTCCCTAGCCCTTTCTTAAAATGTCAATTCTTTCCCCAAACCAGCGAAACATTCTTGACCTTATTTCCAAAGACGGAATGATTGGAAGAAGTTTTTATCTTACTGGTGGGACTGCTTTGGCCGAATTTTACCTCGACCACCGTCTTTCTGAAGACCTCGATTTTTTTTCGGAAAAAGAGTTTGACCCTCAATCTATTTCAACGTTCTTTGCTAAAATCAAAAAGAATGCAAACATAAAGACTGTCAGTATAGAGCAGAGTTTTAACAGAAGTTTATTTTTTTTGTCACTAGAAGATGAAGAGTGCATAAAAACAGAGTTCACTCATTTTCCGTTTCCGCAGATAGAAAAAGGCAAGAGAATCAATGAAATGAATATTGATAGCCTAGTTGATATTGCTGTCAACAAAGTTTTTACGATATACCAAAACCCCCGCTTGCGAGATTTTATAGATTTGTTCTGTATCTTAGAAAAGGAGAAAGAATGGACAATTTCCAACCTCGTGGAAAAAGTCCGAATAAAATTTGACCACCATATTGACCCTATCCAATTAAGCGCGCAGTTTGTAAAGGTGGAAATGTTAAAAGATTATCCCAAAATGATTAAAAATATTCCAGAAAAAATATGGCAAGATTTTTTTATGTCCCAGGCGGGAGCTTTATCAAAGAGTCAGATTAATTAAAGTCGGGGCTTTTTTATTTGTCTGAAATGCCGTAGATTATATGCATGACAATCGATGGGAAAAGGATCGCCGAAGAGATTAGGCGGGAACTAGAGGTTAGGGTAAGGGGGGTAGGGAAGTCCGCCAGCCGGCGGATAAGATTGGCCATTATTCAAGCGGGTGAGAATGAAGTCTCCGCGAAGTTTATTAAGCAGAAGGAAAAATTTGCCAGTGAGGCCGGGATTGAAACAAGGATTTATAATTTGCCTCAAGGTATCTTCACTAATGAACTGCGCAAGAAAGTCGCGGAAGTTTGTCATATTAAACAAAACGATGGGGTAATAATACAACTACCTTTGCCAAAACAGATAAACACTCAATATATTTTGAACGGGATTATTTTGAAGAAAGACGTTGATGTATTATCCGAAAAAGCAATGGGTAAATTCTTGGCAGGGAAAGGAATTCTTCCTCCGGTTACCGGAGCTGTCAAAGAAATTTTTGACAGGCATAAAGTGGAGGTAAAGGGCAAAAATATTGTCATTGTTGGAGCGGGGATGCTGGTGGGTAAGCCAACCGCGATATGGCTTATAAACGAGGGCGCGACAGTAACTGTCCTTAACGAATTTACCCTAGAAGCTAAAAGCTATCTCCTAAAAGCCAATATCATTGTAAGCGGGGTCGGCAAGCCCGGAATCATAACCGAGGATATGGTTAGAGAAGGCGCGATTGTAATAGACGCGGGGACAAGCGAGCAGTCTGGCAAACTCGTCGGTGATGTTTCCCCGGATGTAGAAAAAATGGCGTCATTATTTACCCCTGTCCCGGGCGGAGTCGGGCCAATTACCGTGGCTATGGTTTTTAAAAATCTGCTAGAACTTAACCGATACTAATATATCTACCCGCAATGCTGCGTATAGCATTGCGGGCGAGCGAATTTATACGCTTGCCCGCCAAAGCTTTAGCGACGGCGGGAATGATACGAATAGTACAAGAATAAGATGAACACATGAACGAATATCTATTTTATTTACTGAACAGTCTGGCTCATAAGAATCAGTTGTTAGATCATGTCTTTGTTTTTCTAGCTTCCTACTTGGGATTTGTTTTTATTATTGCTATGGCTTTTTATATTATATTGAGCAGTAGGGAAACGAGAGAGAAGAGGAATCAGCTTGCTCTACTTATTGGCGCGCTCATCGTAGCCACAATGGGGTGGGCTTTGATTAGTCTTTTTGTCAAAGATATTTATTATAGCCCGCGTCCGCCGCTTTTGCTCAACGACATTAGCGTTCTTTTGCCCGACCACAAGACCGTGGACTCCTTCCCATCTGGGCATACGACTTTTTTCTTCACCCTCGCCTTTCTCCTCTACGAGGAGAATAAAAGGTGGGGGAGAGCAGCTTTGTTAATTGCCTTAGTAGTAGCTCTGTCGAGAATAGCGGTTGGGGTCCACTGGCCAAGCGACATTTTTGGAGGGATTATTTTCGCCGGCATCATTGCTCTTCTCACTCGCCCTCTGGTTAAAAAACTAAGAGCGTATTTTTAAAGAAAAATCTCTATAGGAAAAAGCACATATACCAAATTCCGACGATCGCACCTAGATGGTATATCCTTCAAGTACTTAATTTAAAGAAAAAAGCTTCGATTGCATTTTTTTAGCAATCGAAGCTCTGTCTGCCCTACAACCTCCTTACTCAACTCGCCCGCAAGAGAACCATCACGCTGGCGATTTTTACTACTTGCTCACTCTATCTAGCAGATTGGGCAGGAACAACCTGTTTCTTCTCCCGTAGAGACGGAAGAAGTGTTCCATCAGGGCTTTTAGGGTCATGTGTGTCCTCCCTATTTTCATTAAGCACAGTTATGCACTCCCTACATTTACTTGCGTGCTCCAGTACCGCTTCCATATCCGGGTTATGGAGACGATAGTGACATGTCTCATACGCCCTAAGAAGTTCCTCTACATTCCACTCTGACATAAAAACCTCCTTGCTGGGGTTAATTTTACAATGTCCACTCGCGGGCAATTATTGCATTATTACTCTAGGAAAGCAATGTTTGGAAGTAAGAACCCCGTACCATAACCTATCGGCACGGTACGGGGTGGTGGTCTCAAACTAACTTATCAATCGGTTACAGACAGGTTTGGTCTGGCTTTTCGGGAAGCCGTTCCCGTGTCTTTTTGGCATCTTTTTGAATCCCAGGTAACGTTTTCCCCGTGGCGATATCCCAAAGTTCAAGCACTCTTCTTTGGGATCTCTCTGTCCTTTCTACCTTGCCCATCACCATTGTGAAGCTTGGGTTCGGAACGATTTTTGTCATCTCCTCCCTCCTCCTGACTCAACATTCCAGCTTTTCCCGCAAGATAAGCAAGAAAACAGAAAAGAAGAAACATTACGCCGTAGAGAACATAAGCCCAATTCATAACAGCCTCCTTTCTCTGCAAGTAACTATTTCATAAGAGGCATAAATAATCAAGGTTGCAAAAGAGCCGTAAAAAATTTATACTACTTATCGTGCCCAAGTATAGATTCATTACCTTTATTATAATTTTGGTTGCCCTCATAATCGGCTTTTTTGACTCGGCGCACATTTTGAAACCAAATTCCTTTTTCGCGAAGAGTTTCGAGCTTGGCCTTGACCTCCGAGGGGGAGTGCATTTGGTATATGAGGCGGATGTCTCCGCGGTGGAGTCTGGAGATGTTTCTGAAGCGATGTCCGGGCTTAGGGACGTCATTGAACGGAGGGTTAACTTATTCGGAGTCGCGGAGCCTCTTGTGCAGGTTGAACACGCGGGAGTTTTGAAGTTGGGAGAGTCAAGCGGCGAGAGGTTGATAATAGAATTGCCGGGAATCACCGACGTGAACGAAGCGATAAAACGTATCGGGGAAACGCCTCTTTTGGAATTCAAAACTGAAACGCCTGCGGCGCCAAAAAGTCAGCCAAAACTTGGCGAGGCGGGGAGCCCCGCTGACTCTGAAAGCGAGATACTTTTTGCCCCCACAGAGTTAAACGGCCGTTACCTGAAACTGGCAAGAGTAGATTTTGACCAGACCACCTTCCAGCCCATAATCTCCATAGAATTTAATGACGAAGGCACGAAAATATTTGGCGACCTGACGAAGGAAAATATCGGGAAGCGAATCGGAATATTTCTGGACGGGGCGCTCCTTAGCGCTCCCGTGGTGCGGGATGTGATTACGAGCGGCAGCGCCCAAATAACCGGGCAATTTACCCCCGATGAAGCAAAGACTTTGGTGCGCAGGTTGAACTCCGGCGCTCTCCCGCTCCCCATAAAGCTCATTTCCCAGCAGGCGGTTGGAGCAACACTCGGCGAACGAGTGCTCTCCCGCGGCGTCTACGCTGGCGTCATCGGGCTTATCTTAGTGGCGATATTTCTTGTTTTGTGGTACCGCCTGCCCGGGCTTATTGCCGTCCTCGCTCTCGTGCTCTACGTCGGGATTATTCTCGCCCTCTTTAAGCTCATCCCTGTTACCTTAACAGCCGCGGGTATCGCCGGGTTTATTCTCTCAATCGGCATGGCCGTTGACGCTAATATTTTAATATTTGAGCGGGTGAAAGAGGAGCGCAAGGCAGGGAAAGATTTGCTCGCGGCGATAACTGAAGGATTTCATCGGGCGTGGCTCTCTATCCGCGACTCCAATGTCTCAAGCCTCATTACCGCTCTTGTCCTTTTTTGGATGGGAACGAGTATAATCCGCGGTTTCGCTCTTACCTTGGGTATTGGAGTCTTGGTCAGCATGTTTTCGGCAATCACAGTCTCCCGAAGCTTCCTCCTCGCTTTGAAATTGAACAGCAATAGCAAATTATCAAGATTTTTATTCGGCTCCGGTGTCTGAAGCTATGTTTATCGTAAATCACAGAAAAATATTTTATGCTCTCTCCATAATTCTCGTTGGGGGGAGCGTTTTCGCCATTTGGTACTTTGGTTTGCGTTATGGGATTGAGTTTGCCGGCGGGTCCCTTCTTGAAGGCGAATATTCTCTGTCAAGACCGTCTATAGACACCCTAAATAACGAGGCCTCTGGTCTCGGTTTCGGAAACATCAACATTCAGCCCGCGGGTGATATGGGCCTCATCGTTCGAACCAGAACTTTAAATGAAGATGAGCATCAAGTCTTGCTCAAAGCTCTCTCTTCGGCGGGGAGAGATGAGAGCGATAAATTTGTTGAGAGGAGGTTTGATTCCATCGGACCGGTCATAGGCAAAGAATTGAGGAGGAAGTCTGTTGTGGGCATCATCGTCGTTATGATAATGATTATTCTCTACATAGCCCTTGCTTTCAGGAAAGTTTCAAAACCAGTTTCTTCTTTCAAATACGGCCTTGTGGCGGTGATCGCTCTTATTCATGACGTCACTATCCCGACGGGAGTCTTCGCGGTTCTTGGGAGGCTCCAAGGATTTGAGGTGGACATACTTTTCATAACCGCTCTTCTCACAGTTCTTGGTTTTTCAGTCCACGATACGATAGTCGTTTTTGATAGAATTAGAGAGAATTTGAGAAATAGGGTGGGGAACACTTTTGAAGAAACAGTGGGGGCAAGCTTGAGGCAGACAATCGCGCGTTCAATCAACACCTCTTTTACCGTTATTCTAGTCCTCCTCGCCCTTTTTTTCTTCGGCGGAGAAACCACTCGCTACTTCTCCCTCGCCCTCGTTATAGGAGTCATAGTCGGTACCTATTCTTCAATCTTCATC
>DATDZM010000025.1:0-2480 GCA_036516815.1 Minisyncoccota bacterium
ATAGGGGCAAATAATATGGCAACAAAAGGTGCCATTAGTTTTATCGTTAGTAATCCGCTTGAATTTCTAAAACTGACGGCATTGCGGACTTCAATATACTTCAGCTTTGCCCGCCCGACGGGGTTTTGGTTCCATCTCCACGGAGTAAGCAAAAAAATCACCCTTACCCTCTCCGCCCTTTACGCCATCTTACTCTTTTCTCTCGGGCTTCTTGGTTTTTGGCAGATAAGAAATTTAGTGGAAGAAGATAAAAAAAGGGCTAAACTCCTTCTTTTCATGCTTCTCATGATGCCTGTCTCTATCATCGGTGTCATAATTGAGACCCGTTATAGATTTTTAGTCTATCCCTTTTTTGCCGTTTTCGCGGGCTTGGGTTTAAGAGAGATTCTACGCGGAAAAATCTTGCGGAAACCGGCTATTATTATCCTTGGACTATTTTTCTTAAATACTGGACTTGATGTTGCGCGTAACTTCGGGAGGATTATTGAAAGAATTCACGGATTATAATCTTCCAGGGGGCGATAAGACCTTCTTTAATGATAGACCATGACATTTTAGATTCCCCACCCCGTCGTTCTTCAAAAAATATCGGGCTTTCTCTGTAACTCGCGCCATGTTTTAGGAGATAAAATTTAAGGCTGGAGATAAAAGCGTATCCTCTTGAGCCGAGAATATCAAAGTCCAATTTCCTTAAGGCGTCGGCTCTTACCGCGTTGTATCCGGTCGTCCAGTCGCGGATGTTTCTCCGGAACATTGCCTTTAAATATAAATTTCCACCGGCGCTTAAAGCCCTTCGGAGGAGTCCCCATCTCTTCGTTATCCCGCCGTCTTTTATATAGCGGGAACCTATCACGAGGTCATAATCTTCGGATAGGTCTAAAATTCTAGGCAAAAATTTTGGATCGTGTGATAAGTCTCCGTCCATCATGACGATAGTCCCATACTCATGGTTTTTTAGAACATTTTTAAATCCTTCTATATAAGCTCCTCCTAGCCCACCTTTCTTCTTCCTTAGGATAAGAGAGAGATTTGGAAATTTGTTTTTTAGGGTCTGAACCTCCTCCGCCGTTTTGTCGGGCGAATTGTCGTCAACCACTATGATATCCAGACCAGGGCAAATTTTGAATATCCTTTCTATGAGAATGAGAATGTTACCACGTTCGTTATAAGTGGGGATTATCACCACGCCTTTTTTCATGATTCTAATTTATATATTTCAATCCGCGGTCCAAAACTCTTTATTTTAAGAAATTGAATCGGGTTACTAAAAGTGCTCTCTGCCAGACTGTTGTCTTGCCCAGGCTCTCCAAAAGAAGTGATGAGCTCGCTGTCTTTCATAACGTCAAAGAATGGATTATGTTCAAAAAGCTCATCTTTAGGAAATTGAGGGTCAATGAGAAGGTAATTATACTTCATCTCTTTCACATACAAGGGCAAGTTGTCGTAAAAGCTTTTGTTGTTCACAGTATATAAGTTAAGGGCGTGAAAATGCTTTTCTTCGGGCGGAAAATTTTTTCCCGCCGCCTCTTGTTCAACATGGTCAATCTGCCTCAAGGAACGGCTGTCTATCTTCCCTTGCTCCTCCACTCCGTCTTTGGTGTTAGGTATTCTTGTGAGCCTTGCGTAGGTTATAACTCTCTCACCCTCATCTAACTCCTTCTCTATCCAATGGAGGGCTTGAACCCGGGGGTCGTTTTTAACGGCTAACCTGTCAAATTGCATTGTGGTTAGGGCAGGAATAAGGAGAAGAAGAATGAGCGAAAGACCTTTTCTAAAAACGGCGCTGGTTCTCCCTACCGCTCGATAAAAGCCGTATCCGGCCAGGATAGAAAATACGGGAAACATGTAGACAGCAAATCTCTCTTGGTAATAATAAATGCCGTAAAAGATGAAGGCGTAAGAAATTATAAGGGCAGTTGAGGCCCAAAAGAAATTTCTCTTTTCCCTAAAACAGAAAGCCAGTCCGGCAATGGCAAAGATAAATAAAATCGGCTCCGCCATGAACGCAGGCTCATAAAAATTTATTGGGCTTGAGACTAGACCGGATATTGTTTTCCCTCCGTAGAGAGAATGGTCTCCTTTCAAGTGAAAGCCGAAAGGATAAATGATAATAGATAAAACAGCCAGGGCTAAAAATATAATCAGGGATGCATATAAGATTTTTTCTTTAAGGGCTTTTAAGATGGAATTCTTCTCGTATAAAAGATAGGTAAAGAGCATAAAAAGCATGAGAAACCCCCCAACGAGACTCACCCCGAAAGCAACACCGGATACAACGCTACTTGCCAGATATCTCTTTTTGAATGACATCTCGGGATTTGTGATGATATACGCTCCAAGGGTGAAGAGAAAGACCGCCGGGGCCCAATCTCTCCCGACGGAGGAAAGATTTACGTGAATGACGCTTGAAGCGAGGAAGAATGAAGAAAGAATGGCGGCGTAGTCCAAGCGAAATACATTTTTGGATATTTTATAAACTA
>DATDZM010000026.1:0-2205 GCA_036516815.1 Minisyncoccota bacterium
ATACTCTATCCTATCTCCTCCCTGTAGGGATCCGACCCTTTGGGGTATTCTTTCGCCGCTGGCGTAACTGTTTCCTCCTTGGGTATTCTAAAAACACCTCCTGTGGTCTTTGCCTCGAGTGGGTTTGCGGGCATTCCCAAAGGAAGCGAGACAGGCGGAGGGGGTTTGGGCACTTCGGAGGCGGGTTTCATTTCATACTCGCTTACAGCGTGCTCTACCGGAACATTTGACCCTTTGAAAACATTGGGCACATGGATTTCACTCTCCCGCAGTTCTTTTAGAATCTCCTCTTTCCCCTGTTCAAGAACTTTCGCGGCAACTTCCTGTATTGCTTGCTTCTCTTCTTCCGCGACCGGTTCTACGCCGTCAAAGCCATGAATCTTTTTCATTGACTCCCTTACTTCGGCGAAAACCTGTTCATTTATATCAAAGCCTATTTTATTTGCCACCTCGCTTGTAACCCCAAGCCTCTCCTTGAGATGCGGAATAAAGTCTTTAGTTGAAGTAAGACCGAGTAAAGTAAGCCCCGTCTCGCTCGCCAGTTCTCCTATTTTATCTACTGTCAGTCCGTACTTTTGACCAATCTTCAGAATTACCTCATCCGGGTCAGTGGAAAAATAGGAGTCCTGCAAGTCCTTTGGCAACTTTTTATACTGCTCTGTTATTTGATATTGGGTGTATTTCATAAAATTTGTGTTTATAAAAATAAGAAAAAACTACGCGGCATCCCAGAAGTCTGCCCCTCTACCAGTTTCAACATATATTCTAGTTTTATCAGTAGCCGGTTTGGTTTTAATAATACGTACGATCTCTTTCCTGACATCCTTGTTAAAGTCAGGCGTTTTCGCTAATTCACTCAAATCGGAACTATCCAAATTCAGAACAACATTTTCGTTCATGAGAATTTCCGGTTTTAATTTTTTAATATCAGCGATTCCCATCTTGTCTAATTCTATTTTAATATTCACTGGCGTTGCGGTACCTGAACTAATGTATTTGCCAATGTTTTCCATGGCGTCTTTAGCTTGCGTGGCTTTTACTACTTCTTTTTTCTCCTTGTCATACTTCTCCAAAGCTTCAATCGGGAGAGATTTTACGGCCAGATCAAACCCCGCTTTGTTTGCCGCCGCCACTTTCTCCCCCAAATCAACTTGTTCCCGCGCCGATAATTTCTCAAAGAGTTCCTTGTTTGAGGTAATGAGTTTCTCCATCTCCTCCTTAAAGACAACAGAGGCTGTTGGGTCGTCATGGTATCTCATCCTTTCTCCTTGCGACATTTTATCCATCGTATCCCTGTTTAAGATAAGTTTCTCCATCGCTGTCTTTGTCTCCGGACTTCCCGTTTGATACATATTTGACCTCTCTGTGGAAGACATCTTCTCAAACATTTCTCTCTTTAGGAGGATACTCTCCATCGCCTTCTTGTCTTCAGGAGCGGCGTTTTTCATCATTTCCATCCTTTGATTGGGAGTAAGCTTTCCAAGCATCGCCTCGCGGCTATGTGTATCCCCTCGAGCAATAAACCCAAGGGCCCCGCCGACAACCGGAACGCTTTTAATCAAAGGCCTCCCGAGATTCCTGAAGTAAGCGGCCTGTTGTTCGGGAGAAAGTTTGCGAGCTGTCTCCGTCCGGGCCTCAACCTTCTTTTGGTTTATGCCGAGTTTGGAGCCGGACTGAAACGTCCTAAGCAACCCTCCGCCGATGCGAGGAGAGGTGGCCGCGAATCTTTTTATCGCCTCCGACTCCGCTCCTCTTCTTGAAATATATCCGGGGATTTTCCCGGCGACGAGCTTGCCTCTCTCTTTAGCCCTGGCTTGCCCCCAGCCTTTTAGGCCTCTCCCCCAACCGGCGACGGTTGTCGCTCCTTTCGCTCCCATCTCTTGGGCAACCATCAATGCCCCCGCCATGAAGCCAATGAGAATAATAAAGTAGACAAGGGCTTTCGGTTCACCGCCGTCTAAAAATGAAAAGAGCTTGTCGCCATCGGTAACGCCCACAGCGTTCGCGACACCGCCGGTATTGGACATGATGCCCGCGACGAGATAAATCATAAACATATAGGCGGGGGCAAAAAAGGCTTGTTTAAAAAGCTTGCCGTGCCAGCTTGAGAAGTAATGACTGGTGTTAGGCAAGATATAAGCGAGGAAAGCCAGTGGAGCCAAAATTATGAGGAAAAGAAGGACAACGGTCCTGATAAGCAGAAGT
>DATDZM010000027.1:0-3495 GCA_036516815.1 Minisyncoccota bacterium
GGAAAATTTCTTGTCGCTCGGCGATGCAATACTGGTTATCAAGATGGGAACTACCAAGTCCCAGCCGGACATGTTGATGAGGGTGAGTTGCCCACCGAGGCAATGGTACGCGAAGCGAAAGAAGAAGTCGGTATTGATGTGTTAGCAACTGACCTTGAATTGGTGCATGTGTCATATCGTCCAAAGCACGATAATACCGATAACCGAGCAGACTTCTTCTTTCGCGCCCGAACATGGGACGGAGAAATCAAAAATATGGAGCCGAATAAGTGCGATGATTTGAAGTGGGTTAGTTTAGATGAGTTGCCTAAAAATATGACGCCCCATGTTCGGGACGCCATGGAGTGCATGAGAAAAGGAGTGTTTTTTAAGGAGCTTGGAGTTGATTTTCTTAAAAAACACGGACTTTATCAACTTTAAGAATAGCCGCCAACTTTTTCAAAAAAGAAAGCCGAAGCCCGCGCGGATTCCTCCCCAGACCCCAGTATGAGAGAATCTACTGGGTTTTTGTATTCAATTAAGGAAGCGAAATTTGGTAGAGTGCAGAGATGAGATTTGGCATGGCACTCCCACACCCTGTCGCTCGAAAGAGTACGACTGACGGAGGATTGCTCCAAATCTCTTCTGTGCACGAACATGAGCAAATAGCGGATGGTCACCCTGAGCGTAGTCGAAGAGACATGACTCTCTCATACTGGGGGTAGGGGGGAGGAATTCCGCCCGCCCTACAAATTTTTGGAGAAATCTTTCTAATTTTTTCGAACGCGCATCGATTTGAGAGGAACAATTAAATTTTTACAGCTTCTTTTCGGAAATTTTTGTAATAATAAATTCAAGGATAATGAATCCAATAAAGAAGATAAGAAACATGCTTTCCACCAAGTGCACCGATTTCCTAACAAGGGGGATGGATGCGCTTAAGGCATAGCCAAGCCCACCAACCACGATCATCCAGACAACGGTAACTAAAAAATCCGCCCGAAAAATTCTCTTAATCGGCAGTCCCAATATTCCTGCTCGGACCAAGACGGCGCGGTGAAAACCGTAAGTGAATTTGGATATGAAAATGGTTCGTATGGGGCTTTTTGTTATGTGATTGTCAAACCGCCCGGCGACGCGGTTTAACCAGCGCATGATGAAGGAGGTGGAAGACCCGAATCGCGTCCCTAAAGCGTACCACATCAAATCCCCGGCAAGCGCTCCCAAGAGGAGTGTGATGCTTGCGTAACCGATGTTAAGGAATCCCTGGCGCGTGAGGAAGGCGGAGGTGAAAAGCGTTACTTCCCCCTCCATTATTACTCCAAAAAACACGAGTATGTAACTCATAAAATCCTTTGCTAGATTATAACATATTTATACTCTTGCGCTCCTCTAAAACGAGCTTAAAAATAGAGGGTTTCTTGGCTCCTACGGTTTACAACCGGGCGGATTTATTTTTTAGATTGTTTTAGGAAAGTTATCCACCTGCACGGGCGCTTTCTTTAAGCTAAAATGCTAAGGCACGCGATTTATTTTATTATTAACTAAACCGCCATACATACTATGCCAGAAGATTTGAAGAGTTTTGAGACATTTTCTCCAAAGGCCGCCGGAGTCATAAGCAAGGTGAGGAAAAGGGACGGGAAAATTGTTGATTTTGATATTACGAGGATTTCTACGGCGGTGTATAAGGCTATGCAGGCGGCGGAGGAAGGAGGAGAAGCTGATTCAAGACTTGTGGCCGAGCGTGTTTTGGAGTCTCTCCTCAAGATGCAGACAAAGGAGAGAAATTTCGTCCCGACCGTTGAGGGGATTCAGGACGTTGTTGAAAAAGAGCTTATTTTAGGCGGTTTCGTGAAGACTTCCAAGGCCTACATTCTTTATAGGGAGAGGCACGCGGAGTTGCGCAGACAGCAGAAGCTAGTGCCCGAACATATCCAAAAGCTCGCCGCGGAGAGCAAAAAGTACTTCAGAAACCAGCTTTCCGAATTTGTCTATTACAGCACTTATTCAAAGTGGATTCCCGAGGAAGGGAGGAGGGAAACTTGGCTTGAGACCGTGGATCGGTACGTGGGCTTTATGAGGGAAAATCTAGAAAATAAGCTCACGGAAGAGGAGTACGCTGAAATAAAGGATTATATGCTCAATATGAGAGCTTTGGGTTCCATGCGTCTTCTCTGGAGTTCTGGCACAGCCGGGAGGGCGACAAACGTAGCGGCTTATAATTGCTCTTTTATCGCCCCAACCACATGGCAGGACCTGGGAGAGATTATGTATGTTTTAATGTGCGGGACCGGCAATGGATTTTCCGTTGAGCGCCAGAATGTAGAGAGGCTCCCCATGATTCAGAGGCAAAGTGGCATAAGATTACCGACCTACGTGATTAAGGACAGCAAGGAAGGTTGGGCAGACGCCTTTGTCTTTGGACTTACCACTTGGTCAGGAGGGAGGGACGTTGATTTCGACTACTCCGAAATTAGGCCTCAAGGAGCGAGGCTAAAAACGATGGGAGGACGCGCTTCCGGCCCGGGGCCGCTCAAGGCTCTTCTTGATTTCAGCAGGCAGAAGATGCTCACGCGGCAGGGAAGGAGGCTCACGACGGTGGACGTCCACGACATAATCTGCAAGACGGGGGAAGTAGTGGTAATGGGAGGGGTGAGGAGAAGCGCCCTCATCTCGCTCTCTGACCTTGACGACCCGGAAATGAGAGACGCTAAAAACGGGCAGTTTTACCTTAACCATCCGGAGAGGAGCATGGCAAATAACTCCGCTGTTTATAACGAAAAGCCGACAGTCCCTCAATTTTTGGACGAATGGGTGAACTTAGTAAAGTCCGGTTCCGGGGAAAGGGGGATATTCAATCGCGGGAGTTTGAAGAACCAACTACCTGCCAGGCGCTGGCCCGCCTTTCAGGAAGACGCGTGGTCAAGCGGCACAAACCCATGCGGCGAAATAGTGTTGAAATCAAAGCAGTTTTGCAACCTTACTGAAGTTGTTGCCCGCCCGGAAGACACCGAAGAGACGCTTATGGACAAGGTCCGCGTGGCGACCATATTGGGGACGTATCAGGCCACTCTTACGAAATTTCCCTACCTTTCCGCAGAATGGAAGAAAAATTGCGAAGAAGAGGCGCTTTTAGGAGTCTCCATCACCGGCCAGTGGGACTCTCCGGCGGTTAGAAGCCCAAATACTATGCGCAAGCTAAAGGAGGTGGCAGTTGAGACAAACAGAAAGTACGCGGTGCGCTTCGGCATCAACCAGTCTACCTGTGTCACTTGCGTCAAGCCTTCCGGAAACGGCTCCCAGCTCTTTGACTCCTCCTCCGGAATGCATCCGCGCCACTCGCAGTACTACATAAGGCGGGTCAGAGTTGAGAACCACAATCCCCTCTTCCTTATGTTGAAGGAGGAAGGTGTTCCATATAACCCTGAAGTGGGGCAGTCCGCTGAAGCGGCATCAACGTTTGTCCTTGAGTTTCCCATAAAAGCGCCGGCAGGGTCAATTTTTAAAGACGAC
>DATDZM010000028.1:0-5983 GCA_036516815.1 Minisyncoccota bacterium
AATTGTTGCTGATAAAATATACACCGGAGCCATGTCTAATAGCGGAGAGACATTAACCCTTAAAGATAAAAACGGAGCCGTGATTGATAAGGTCTTGGGAGGGGGCGATTGGCAGAACATAGGCGGCGATAACGCGACAAAACAAACACCGCAGAGACTTTCAAGCAGCGCCTGGACTACTGCCACGGCAACCCCAAAAGCAAAGACACCCGAGGCGGAAGAAATCATTTTAGGAGAAGTCCCGGCAAATCCGCCTAGCCCTTCTCCCGTGATTTCCCCTGCGTCTCCACAGTCGTCTCCTTCGCCGCAGACAGGAAGCATAAATTGGCCCGTGGAGCCTCAAATTTACGCGAATGCGGGACCAGATAGGATACTTATAGCCGGGGCTGACAGCTTATTTTCAGGCAAGGCGCTTGGAATTAAAAAAGAACCTCTGGAAGGAGCAAGATACCTATGGAATTTTGGCGATGGGGGAGTTAAAGAGGGGCAGAATGTCTCTCACATATATCAATATCCGGGCGAATATATGGTGAGCCTCGAGGTATCTTCTCTAAGGTATAGCGCCGCGGATTATCTTCTTGCCCGAGTGACAAATAATGAGCTTAAAATCACGGAAGCCAACAAAGATTATATAAAATTGCATAACGGATCACCAAATAGACTTGATGTTTCCGGATGGATTATAAAAGCTGAAAATGAGTCATTTACTTTTCCATCAGGCACGCTCGTCAAAGAAAAAACATCAATTATTATACCCGCTTCCATATCGGGTATTTCCGCAGAGGCGGGGAGCGGGTCGGAACTTCTCTACCCCAATGGGTCAAAAGCGAATGTCTTCAGCGTAGAAGATGGCGCACAAACCAAAATCACTGAATCAGGAGCAGGTGTTTTGAAAGAAATAGAAATTTCTTCAGAACCTGTCCCGAAAAAGAATATAACAGTCGAGATTGCGCCAAGTCCGAATGGCGCGGAAAATAAATCTTCGGAAAACGCGATCACAGAAGATGAAGGGACTCAGACAGCCGCTCTAAAATTAGCGAACGATGGGAGTCCCCGGAGTGTCAAAAAGTGGCTTATTTTAGCCGTTTTTTCTGGTATTGTCGGCGGGGTAAGCATTGTTGCCGTTAGGAAAAAGCAATTGTAATCTTAGTGGTATGTTGAAAGTGTTTTCTGGAACGTCTTTTCAAATCCAAAATTTTCTAATATCCTTTTGTTGATATTTTTTGCGAACATCTCTCTCACATCCGTATCCTCTAAAAGTTTTCTTATTTCTTTTTCAAGGCTGTTTGCGTCTTTATATGGAACGAGCACTCCCGTCTCTTTGCTCCCTATAATTTCAGGAATACCTCCAACATTTGTGGCAATAATGGGGAGCTCCGCCAGACCCGCCTCAAGCAAAACATAGGGCAGACCCTCTTTGACGGATGGCAAAACAAAAATATCAAAAGCTTTTAAATATTTTGCCGCGTCGGGGATGTTCGTCAATAGAAAAACGATATCTTCAAGTTTGAGACTTGAGATTTGATTTTTAAGTCTTGCTTCGTCTTCGCCAAAGCCAATTAAGATAGCTTCTAGCTTATACTTGCCCGACGAAGCCTTAGCGTAGGCGGGGCTTTTAGCTTTTAGCTTCTTGATAGCTTCTATCAGATACTTTTGGCCTTTGTTTTTGGTAAATTCCCCGATGGTTCCTATCAGGAGAGAGCCAGGAGGTAGAGAGTGATTGAGTAACCTCTCCCTCGATTCTTCACGAGGCAAAAAATGATAACTATCAGGGTTAACGCCATTATGGATAACCACCATTTTATCTGCAGGAGCAATTTTATTTTTAATAGCAACTTCTCGGTCGTATTCTGACACGCAAATTATTTTGTCATAAAACAGGCAAGTGGCTTTGCTTAAAGTTTTTATAAGCCAAATTTGCCAAGGCGCGCGGTCTTCATTAAACGCCCAGCCGTGGACAGTGAAGACTGACCTTGGAGAAAACGAGAGTACTTTTTCTCCGTCACGGGAGGAAAGAGGGGAATTCCTCTCAAAAAGCGCTCTTGTTTTCTCTATTTTTTTATAGACAAACCAAGCTAATCCCGCGATTCCTCCCGCTTTGGAGCTTGAGACGTGAATAATATCAGGCTTAACCCCCTTGATTATTTTTAGAACCTCGAAAAAGGCGAGAACATCTTTTATGAATAAAAAATCACGTGAAAAATTTTTTATTTCACGGTAAGGAATTCCCGCCGATATGTTTTTCTCTCTCAAGGCACCCTCACCTCCCGCCGCTAAGTGCACCTCAAACTCGTCACGCGGTAAACTAGAAGCAAGGTCATAAGTGTATTTTTGAGCTCCGCCCCATACTGATTTTGTTACAATATAGAGTATTCGTTTTTTTCTTGAATTTCCAAGCATTTTTGCTAATATTAGTAGTTGTAATCTAACATAATTATGGTCTTTTCTGAAGATAGAAAAAGGGCGCTCGTAACCGGCGGGGCGGGTTTTATCGGCTCAAATTTAGTTGACGCTTTGATTGAAAAAGGATACGAGGTTTCAATTATTGACAATCTCTCCACTGGGAAGGGGGAAAATATAAATCCGCGGGCGACATTCAATAAATTGGACATAAGAAACCTAGAAGCAATCAAGCCCATTTTTAAAAATATAGATTATGTTTTTCATACCGCCGCTTTGGCGAGAGTCCAGCCTTCAATAGAAGACCCGGTTACTTTTAATGAGGTAAACGTTACCGGCACCATAAATGTACTTGTTGCCTCGAGAGACGCGGGGGTGAAGAAAGTCATTTACTCGGCATCATCTTCCGCGTATGGAAACCAAAAAGAATTGCCGCTTAAGGAAGATATGCCCTCGCACCCATTAAGTCCTTACGGACTGCAGAAATATATCGGCGAAGAGTATTGCAAGCTATTTTCCACATTGTATAACCTGCCCGCGGTGTGCCTTCGTTACTTTAACGTCTATGGAGAAAGACAACCGCTTCAAGGGGCGTACTGTCTCGTACTCGGAGTATTTCTAAACCAGCGCTTGAAAGGGGAGTCTCTTACCATAACGGGGGACGGGGAGAACCGCAGAGATTACACCTCCGTAATTGATGTGGTTAGGGCTAATATCTTAGGGGCAGAAAGTGAGGTTAGCAACGGTCGTGTGATTAACATTGGGCGGGGACAGAGTTACTCCGTAAACGAAGTGGCCAAAATGATAGGCGGGCCAGTTGCGCATATTGCTCCCAGAGTTGAACCAAAAGAGACATTGGCCGATAATACTCTTGCTAGGACCATACTTCACTGGGAACCTTCAGTAAATTTGCCGGAGTGGATCGCGAAACGCAAAAAAGAACTCGGCCTTCAATAATTCACCTATAAACTCTAATGAAAAAAATTCTTATTTTTTCTATCGCTTATTACCCCTTTGTTGGCGGGGCGGAAGTGGCGGTTAAAGAAATTACTGATAGAGTAAGGAATTTTTCGTTTGACATGGTTACTTTAAACTTAGGTAAAAAATTGCCGAAGTTTGAAAAAATCGGGAATGTCGGAGTACATAGAATAGGGGGAGGGAAGTTGCTTTTCCCGATACTCGCCTTTATTAAGGCTAGGAGACTGCATAGGAAGAATGGCTACGATTTGATCTGGTCTATCATGGCAAATAGAGCAGGTTTTGCCGCCATGTTTTTTAAACATAATTTTTCTCAAATCCCCTTTGTTTTAACGCTTCAAGAAGGCGACCCGATCGAAGAAACCGAACGTAAGGTGAAATATATCTATCCTCTTTTCAGGAAGATTTTTACTCTTGCCGACCACGTGACGGCCATAAGCTCGTATCTTGCCAACTGGGCGAAAGAAATGAGGGCTCCATCTGTGACAATAGTGCCGAACGGGGTGGACTTGTATAAATTTAAAATCTCAAATATCAAACCTCAAAATTTAGGAGGGGAGAGGATTATTATTACAACTTCAAGGTTGGTTCCCAAAAACGGAATTGCCGATTTAATCTCCGCCATAAAATACCTGCCGGACAGTATAAAACTTTGGATTATTGGCACGGGGCCTCTAGAGGAAAATCTCAAATCTAGAATCTCAAATCTCAAGCTTGAGGATAGAGTGAAAATGTTCGGCTTTATGGAACACGCTGAAATTATTGAACATTTAAGGCAGGCGGATGTCTTTGTGCGGCCGTCTCTTTCGGAAGGGCTTGGTAACTCTTTTTTGGAAGCGATGGCTCTAGGGGTGCCGATAATAGGCACGAATGCGGGGGGAATCCCTGATTTTCTGCGCGATGGAGAGACCGGTCTGTTTTGCAAAACGAAAAACCCAAGAGATATCGCAGAGAAGGTGCAAAAGATGCTTGAAGGTGATACATTGAGAGGGCGTCTCGTAAATAACGCCAGAATGCTTATAGAGGAGACTTATGACTGGAGAGAGATCGCGAAAAATATGGGGGAGATATTCCAAAGACAATTAAAATTATCATGAAGATAATTTACGATATTATACGGGGGAATATCATCCTAAGATATTTGATTGCGGGAGGAACTGCTGCGTCGGTTGACATAATTATCCTCGTCATCCTCAAAAGCTTTCTGCACATTTGGTATATTACTTCAGCCGTCCTTGCCTTTATAGTCGCCTTCGGGGTGAGTTTTACTTTGCAGAAATATTGGACATTTAAGGATAGGAGAAAAAATCAAACGCACAGACAAGCGGCCCTTTATTTGGCGTTCGCTCTTATCAATCTCGTTGTCAACACGGTGCTGATGTTTTTTTTCGTTGACGTGGTCCATCTCTGGTACTTGTTCGCGCAGATATTAAGCGGGCTCTTGATCGCCATAGAAAGTTTCCTAATCTATCGCACATTTATATTCAAAGAAGGGTTGCTTCAAGAATTCACCTAAAGCATGCCTAAAAGTATCCTCATAGCGACAGGGATTTACCCTCCTCAAATAGGAGGACCGGCGACTTACAGTAAACTGCTTTATGACACTCTTCCCAAGATGGGGTACGAAACGCGGGTCGCTAACTTCGGAGACTTCTTGATTTTTCCTAAATTAATTCGGCACGCTTTATACTTTTTCCGTGTCTTCGCTCTCGCGATTGGGGCGGGAGTAATTTACGCTCAAGATCCCGTAAGCGTTGGCCTCCCTTCGCTCATAGCGGCGAAAATTTTAGGCAAGAGATTTATTTTAAAAGTCGTTGGCGATTACGCTTGGGAACAGTACTCCCAAATTAATTTGGGGGCTCCGTCTAAAAGTTTAGATGATTTTCAAATAGGTCATTTTGACTGGAAGACGGAATTAAGGAAGAAGGTGCAATTTTACGTGGCGAGACACGCCGAGGCCATTATTGTCCCGAGTAACTATCTTCGTAAGATTGTTTCTGGCTGGGGAATAAGCCCCGGCAAAATATCCTTGGTGTATAACGCCTTTAATCCACCCAGAATCGCCGTCTCTAGAGAGAAAGCGAGGAGGAAACTTGGTCTTCACGGAACAGTCATCCTCTCGGCAGGGCGTCTTGTACCCTGGAAGGGATTTTCCTCGGTTATAGATAGTATGCCAAGGGTAATAGAAAACATACCGGATGCCAGGTTTTATATAATAGGGGATGGACCGGAGAAATCAAAAATCAAATCTCAAATATCAAATCTGGGGCTGGGGGAAAGAATTCTTCTCTTAGGAAAGTTGTCACAAGATATATTATTTCAATATCTTGTCGCAGCGGATATTTTTGTCCTTAACACCGCTTACGAAGGATTTTCCCATCAAATTTTGGAAGCGATGGCGCTTGGCGTCCCCGTCATAACTACAAAAGTTGGGGGGAACACGGAGATAATTGAAGATGGCATAAATGGAGTATTAGTTTCTCCTAATGACAAAGAGGGAATCATTGGGTCAATCATTAAACTTTTAACCGACGAGGCATTTAAAAAAGATATAACCACAAGGGCCAAAATCAAGGCGGGAACTTTTAGCGAGGAGATAATGCTG
>DATDZM010000029.1:0-2631 GCA_036516815.1 Minisyncoccota bacterium
ATGTTCTTGCCTGGACGGCGAGCATAGAAAAGTGAAAGATGAGGAGGGCGGGGAAGAGGACTCCACGAAAGAGGAAGAAGAAAAATCGTGAGCGTATTCAGTAATAAAAAATGCGTGCCGTGCGAGGAAGGCGGTGAACCCCTTCGCCATAGCCAAGTTCTGAAGTACCTTAAGGAACTGGGAGGAGATTGGGTTAACCTAAGCGGGGCAAAGATAAGAAAAGTCTTTAAGTTTAAAGGCTTTAAAGAAGCGATGGTTTTTATAAACAAGGTGGCGGATATTGCGGAGAAGGAAGGTCACCACCCGGATATTTATATCTCTTACAGCAAGGTGACGATTGAGCTCTCTACCCACGCCGTTCAAGGTCTCTCGGAAAATGATTTTATCCTCGCCGACAAAATCCAAAAAATTTAAAGGTCGATGACGATAATTTTAGAGACATAAATTATAAGTTTACGTAATCTATGATGGAAAGAGATATGATGAACGGCCAAATGTCAAAGGACGGAGGTATGCGCGCTAATACGTGCAAGTGCCCGCATCACAAGATGATTCCTCTCCTTGTCGTGCTTTTTGCTCTCCTTTTTCTCCTCAAAGCACTTGGCACCTTTAGCGAATATACAGTGAGCGTTGTCTGGCCGATACTCCTCGGCGTTGCCGGTTTGATGAAGATGTTTGAATACAAATGTAAGTGTTGCTAATCCGCAAGCGGGTTTTTTGTTAAACGGGGTTCATGTTTTTCATGGAATCCCGTTTAACTTTTTAACAAACTAATATTTTATGTCCAAACAAAAAACCTTAAAATCCTATTGTCCATAAATCCAGGCTATAGCATGAGTTTGTGTACAATAGAAATTTACTTTTTTGACGGGAAGAGAATTTTTAATTATACTTTAGCTTTCGCATGGAAATAAGGAATATCGCCATTATTGCTCACGTTGACCACGGCAAAACAACTTTGACCGACGCTTTAATGCGCCAAACCGGCATGGTGGGAGAGGGAGTGACGATGGACTCAAACGCCTTGGAATTGGAACGGGGCATTACGATTTATTCCAAAAACGTCTCTTTATTTTATAAGGGGACGAAAATAAATATCGTTGACACGCCGGGCCACTCCGATTTCGGCTCCGAGGTGGAGAGAGTTTTGCGCTCCATTGATTCTGTCATTCTTTTGGTTGACGCGGCTGAAGGTCCCATGCCCCAGACAAAATTTGTTCTTAAAAAATCGCTGGAGCTCGGCTTGAAACCTCTTGTTGTTATAAATAAAATTGACAGGCCGGAGGCGCGGCCTCAAGCGGCCCATGAGATGGTCCTTGAGCTTTTCATGGACCTAGGGGCAAGTGACGAGCAGTTGAATTTCACGGTGCTATATGCCATCGGGAGAGATGGCATCGCGATGGAAAATCTTGAGGACGACTCAAAAGATTTGGAACCCCTGCTTACGGCAATCTTAAGACACGTAAAGCCGGTTTCCCCCGACCCGTCACTTGCTCTTAGAATGCAGCCCTTTAACCTCGCCTTTGATAATTACTTGGGGAGGCTCGCCATAGGCAGAGTTTCGGAAGGAGTTATAAAAACGGGGGACTCGGTCTTCATAAAAAAGCCATCGGGCGAGACGAGAAGAGGCAAAGTCACAAAACTCTTTACTTTTAGAGGGACGAAGAGAGAGGAGGTAGAGGAAGCCCTTGCCCCCGATATTGTAATGGTCGCCGGACTCCCGGATATTTATATCGGGGAGACAATTTGCGAGAAGGAAGACCAGAGCCCCTTGCCGGCGATTAAGGTTGATGAGCCGACTATTGTTCTTAACTTTTTAGTAAACAATTCTCCCTTCGCGGGGAAGGAGGGGAAGTTTGTCACAAGCCGCGAGATACGAGAGCGCCTGGAGCGCGAGCTGGAGGTAAACATCGGCCTTAAAGTAAATTTTGAATCGCCAGAATATTTCCGCGTCTATGGGAGAGGCGAACTGCATATCGCCATACTACTAGAGAACATGAGGAGGGAGGGTTACGAACTGCAGGTGTCAAGGCCGCGGGTTATTGTAAAAGAAGATGGGGGAGAGAAACTGGAACCTTTTGAGGAGGTAATAATTGACGTCCCCACCGAATTTTTAGGTAGCGTGATGGGAGAGGTGGGGAAACGCCGTTCAGTAATGACCGAGATGAAGAGTCACGGCGCGTCATATACCCGCCTCGTTTTTGAAATGCCGACGCGCGGGCTCTTGGGATATCGCGGGCAGTTTATGGTTGATACGAAAGGGGAGGGAATTCTAACTTCCCGCGTTACGGGGTTTAAGGTATTTGCTGGAGAGATTGAGAGGCGCGTGGCGGGCTCTATGGTCTCCATGGTACAAGGTAAAACTCTCGCTTACGCTCTCGCGAATTTAGAGGCGCGCGGCACTCTCTATATTGGCCCAAGCGAGGAGGTCTATGAGGGGGAGGTTATCGGCAATACCGCGAGAGGGGATGAACTTCGGGTTAACCCAACGAAGGGCAAGCAACTGACGAATATGCGCGCCGCCGGGAGCGATGAAAATATTTACCTTGCTCCGCCGACGCGGCTTACGCTAGAGAGGGGCTTAGAGATAATGGCGGAGGACGAATATCTTGAAGTTACCCCAAAGAGTAT
>DATDZM010000030.1:0-6118 GCA_036516815.1 Minisyncoccota bacterium
ATGGAGATAAACCCGACGAGCACCACAACAACGGTAGAAATCAAAATGTCTTTGTTTCCGATATGCGAGAGCTCGTGGGCTACGACTCCCTCAAGCTCCGTTTTCGTGAGACGTTCAAGGAGGCCGGTTGTGACGGCCACGACGGCGTGCTCCTCGTTCCTCCCTGTAGCAAAGGCGTTGGGCGAAGAATCATTTATAAGATAAACCCGCGGCATCTTCAAGCCCGCGGTGATGGAGAGATTCTCCACGGTTCTGAAAAGTTCCGGGTTATCGCTTTTTTCTATCGCATGCGCTCCAGACATGGCAAGAACAATCTTATCGGAGTACCAGTAACTCAATACATTCATAAATAAACTAAAGATTATGGCAACATATAGTACCCCCGAACTTTGGTAAACTTCCGAGAACACAAAACCTACTCCGATTACAAGGACAAAAAAGAGGGACATCAGTATCCACGTCTTCCTGATATTCGTGTCTTTTTGAGTATATAGAGTGCTCATAAGCATTCTAGATGTTGTAATTGTTCTAGATGTTATACATGTTCTAATGATCAAGAAAAGTGGTAGAGCACATAGGGTAATTCTTAGTTAAAACAAGTCCGCGATAGGACATCTGGAACGATTCTAGTCGCTAGAATTTGACTGCCACTGGCTCTCTCGCAACATCAGACGCGCCAAGCTCAAAAAATTCCATTTTTTTGAAACCAAAGATCCCGGCGATAATACTCGCGGGGAAAGAATCTACTTTAATGTTCAAGTCTCGGGCATTGCCGTTATAGAACCTGCGGGCGGCTTGAATCTTGTCTTCAGTGTCCGTAAGCTCCCTCTGGAGTTCCAAGAAATTTTCATTAGCTCTAAGTTGGGGATAATTTTCGGAAACGGCGAAAAGAGACTTCAACGTGCCGGCTAAGATATTCTCCGCTTCCGCTTTCTCTCTCGCGCCTGTCGCTCCCATCGCTCTCGTGCGAGCTTCAGTTACCGATTGAAATAATTCCCTCTCGTGCGAGGCATAACCTTTAACAGTCTCAATCAGATTCGGGATAAGGTCGTAACGTCTGCGGAGCTGGACGTCAATATCCGCCCAAGCCTCCTTGGCGCGTGTTACAAGACGCACGAAGCCGTTGTAGCTCCCCACAAACCAGCCCAATATAATCGCCGCGATGCCTATAATAATCCACATTGTCATAATTTAGAATAACTTTTAGCCAAAACTTATAATGAGCTAATTATACCGTCCCTCTGCGAGAAAGACAAGTATTTTGATTATATACCCCGGATAGTTTGCTTAATATGATTGAAAATATTTTCTCTATCTTCCGTCGAGGGGTAGATTTCAAATTCTACAAAACCCTTCGGCAACTGAACAATTAAAATATTGCCCCTTTCTGGGTGATTTACTAATTCCATGCCTTGGAGATTATTTCCTACGTCAGCCTTTTTAAAAATTTCCGACGGGTCGTATGATTCATAGATTTTTGCCAATCTTTCCAGAGTAGGGGTATCGTCAACTTTCCCCATAAGTGCCATCCCGTCTGAAAAGCAAACATAAATAACAGGTAGTGGATGAGGAGGTAAGGTTGGGTTCTTTCTGTGCAATTCGGCAATGTTACTTTCTTCAAAATAAAATTGCAAGAAACATCTGGAACCTTCCACATACCGTCGCCCCATATCATACTCAACGGTACCTAAAGTATTTGGGTACTCAAACTCGAATCCATAATCGTCATTTCTGTATGTTTTCCAGTCCGCAGCCTCATTATTATTTTGGGGTTGTGTTTTCTCTGGTACCGGCCTTACTGGGGGGCGAGGCCACGATTCCAATGTTGCATTCCAAAAAAAATATCCCGCGACGATCACCGCGACAGCGACTATGATGAGAGCAATGCTTGAGAAGCCTTGCCCGCCCGACAAAAAAGATTTTTGATTTTCCATTACTTTAACTATACCACCTAAAGCAGTCCTAGCAATTAGAACATGTATTTAAGGAAAGCCCCGACGCTTAAGAAAAGTCGGAGTTAATAATCCATCCCCGGCATGCCTCCCCCCATCCCCCCCATGTTTGGAGCTCCATGCTCTTCCTTCTTCGGCATATCGGCGATAGCAACTTCAGTCGTAAGGAGCATGGCCGCGGCGGAGGCGGCGTTCTGGAGAGCGGTACGAGTGACTTTAACAGGGTCAATAATCCCCACTTTAATCATGTCTGCGACAATTTTGTCGGAGTTGGCGTTGTAACCGGCGTTTGAGTTTGGAGTTTCCATAACCGCGCGCTTGATCTCGGAGGCAACAACCGCCCCCTCCTGCTTACCGGCATTCTGGACAATCTGGCGCAAAGGCTCTTCAACAGCCCGCAGTAAAATTTCAAATCCGGTTTCAAACTCCTTCGTCATATCCTTTGAGGGGCTCACAATCTTCCCCTCTTCAAAATCGCGAGTAACCATGGCAGCGGCCTTCACAAGCGCCGTGCCGCCTCCCGGAACAATCCCCTCCTCAATAGCGGCCTTTGTCGCTTCAACGGCATCCTCAAGCTTCATCTTTTTGTACTTCATCTCCGTCTCCGTCGCCGCTCCTACTTTAATCACAGCGACTCCCCCAACAAGTTTTGCCAATCGAGAGCGCAGTTTTTCCTTATCAAAATCGGAGTCGCTTTTTGTTATTTGGATTTTTATCTGCTCAATCCTGGCGTCTATGTCCGCCTTCTTCCCCTTCCCGCCGATTACGATTGTATCGTCTTTCGTTGAAACAACCCTTCTCGCCCTGCCAAGCATGGCAACTTCCACGCTGTCTAGCTTCATCCCCACTTCTTCGGAAATTACCTTGCCGCCGGTGAGAGTGGCAATATCCTGAAGCATTTCCTTTCTCCTGTCTCCGTATTCCGGGGCTTTGATTGCCAAGGTATGAAATGTTCCCCGGATTTTATTTACCACTAAAGTGGCGAGAGCGTCCCCGTCAATATCCTCGGCTATAACCACGAGTTCCTTCTTCCCCGTGTTGGCGAGCTTCTCAAGCAAGGGGAGAATTTCTTTAAGAGACGAGATTTTCTTGTCGGTAATCAAAATCGCCGGGTCTTCATAGACCGCCTCCATGCGTTCGGCGTTCGTAATCATGTAGGGGGAAATATATCCCTTGTCAAACTGCATGCCGTGGGCGACTTCGGACTCAACTCCAAAAGACTGCGACTCCTCAACGGTCACCACTCCATCCTTCCCTACCTTATCAATGGCGTCAGCGATAATTGTGCCAAACTCCTTTGACTCGGCGGAGATGGTGGCGACTTGGGCAATCTCCTCCTTGCTTTTGATGGGCTTGGCGATTTTCTTCAAGGCCTTGACGATATGCTCCGTAGCTGTATCAATGCCGAGCTTTATCCCCAAAGGATTTATCCCCAAGACAGTTGAGTGCAGTCCCTTTTCCATGATGGCTTGAGCCAAAACGACAGCAGTTGTGGTGCCATCTCCGGCGGCGTCATTTGTCTTTGAGGCAACCTCTTTCACAATCTCCGCCCCCATGTTTTGAATTTTATCCTCAAGTTCAATTTCTTTCGCGATAGTCACCCCGTCGTTCGTAATGGTAGGCCCGCCGTAACCCTTGTCAAAGACAACATTCCGCCCCTTCGGGCCAATAGTTATCTTCACCGCGTTCGCGGCAATGTTTACCCCCTTCATCAGGCTCTCTCTCGCGTGTTCGCTAAAAATTACTTGCTTTGCCATATTAGTTAGGTTGTTAGCTTCATTAGCTTATAGCTTTTAGATTAATCTATGATAGCCAGAATATTATCTTCACTTATGATGTAATATTTTTTCTCTCCAACCTTGAGTTCATCCGGGCTGTATTTTGAAAACATAACCTTCTGCCCCTTTTTCACCCGCATTGGGACGAGCTTGCCGTTGTCGTCGCGCTTGCCATCCCCCACGGCGATAACGGTGCCTTGGTCGGGCTTCTCCTTATCTACCGTGTCGGGTATGTAGATACCCGATTTGGTCTTCTTTTCCTCTCCCAAAAACGGCTCAATTAATACATTATTTCCTAATGGCTTTATGTTCTTCATAGATATTTTTTACCCACCTTGTAATAACAACGATGAGTCTTATTATAATGAGGCCATTACTCTTGTCAATCCCCCCATATATTCTCTCGTCTCAAACTCTCCCTATTCTTCATATTACGTTTCCTCCCAACAACATCCTTACAAACTATCGTTCTTCTACCTATTGTACATAATTTCAGGCTATAGCCTAGTTTTGTGTACAATAGACACAATAGAAAACATGACAACCATTAGTCTAGTAAGGAGATGATGGCCTTTGTAGGCGTCGCTATCTCTTACCCCAGCCACTTCAAAAACGGTCCCGAGGTTAAGAGGAGCAATACTCCGAAACTAACGGCAATGATGACTATAAACCCTAGAGTAAACTTCCAAAACGTTTTGTTAAAATATTTCATTTGCAAAACTTATATTCCCTTAGACTCTTTGGCGAGTTCGTCCGCCAGAGCGGAATTATTTTGAGACTTCGCTATTGCTATCGCTTTATCGTAATAAATTCTCGCGCTCGTATTATCCCCCGCTTCAAGATAATACTTCCCAAGAGAGATGGCCAAATTGATGCCGTCTGGGTTCTTCGCCAAGCCGGTTTTCAAAATATCGTCAGCCTTGTCAGATTTCTCTTTATAAGAGTACACATATAGGTCATAAAGATTCATGTACCCTTGGATATAATCCGGCTTCAATCTTATAGCCTCAAGCATATTTTTCTCCGCAAGGGGGAAATTTTTTAGGTCAATATGATACAAATCTCCGAGATTATTGTAAGCAACATAGCGGTTTGGCTGCAATTTGCTCGCGTAAAGCCAAGCTTCCGCGGCGCCGTCATAGTCTCCAAGTTCCTTGCGGTAAATGCCGAGCATGAGCCATCCGTCATAATAGCTCGGGTTACTAGTCAGCATATTTTGAAATTCTTTCACTTTGGCGATATTCTCCTCTCTGACTGCCTCTGTGAGTTGCGCTTTGATTATGATGGGTTTACTCAAATCAGGCGCGAGGGGAAGAGTGTCTCCCTTATTTTTTGTCTCCGTATCTTTTAGGCCTCGGGGAACGCTCGTGTCCTTCTCCATAGGAATGCTCGTGGTAGAACTCCCCTCATTGTACGGTTCTGTTGTTTCTCTAGGTAAAGAGTCGTTAGGACTTTTGCGGGTAAACCATAAGACGAGACCCAGAGCGACAACGACCAAGCAAATAGAGATAATTTTTGTGTAAGTGGTCTTCATAATGTTTCTTTACCCAAAATTTAAAATGTCATGACAGGCCCCGTTACCGGGAACATTGAGACCTTGAGGTTAGCAACTCTTTTAAGGTCATTATAGTCAAAGGCTGAAATGTCTGATGATTTTAAGATATCCAAAATCAGCTTTGGCCGCTCCGCTCCCCTGCTGGGCGTGATGATATCCGCCACGATATCGTAAGTTTTTCCTGAAATAATCAGGCCTTTATCCAGCTTGCCCTCATCGGCGGCAAGTACAAATTCAATTACTTGGTTTTTTGGTCCGTCCATGGTGGCGAGTGTGATATTAGTTTTGGAATCAATAAGGCGGATATTTACAATGTATACATCCGCGAGCGTACCTGTATTTGTTAGTACTAAACGCTTGATAGCAATAGGTTCATCTGCCGTAAATTTCAGCGAATTCATCGTCAAGTTCGAGCGGGCCGTCGTGGTGAGAGACGGGTAATCCACGGTAATAGACAAGGTGCTCGTAAAAGGAGCAGCGGGCTCAACAACCGGGAGGGCCGGTGTTGTGGTTGCCGCGGTGGATGTGGAAGTAGCCGTGTTTGCGGGAAGAGACTCCTCAACTGTTACAGACGCTTCGGCCTGTAGCTTCTTAACAAGAGCCAAGAGTTCATTGATTTGATTCTCCAAATTGCGTATAGTAATCATTTTATTCACCGCGGCTCGGGTTATGGGTCCAAAATACCCTCGCGCCGGATAGATTGCCTTTTTTTCTTGAAATGCTTGCAGCGCCGAACGAGTTGAGACGGAAAATTCGTTCGTTGCTGAACCTTGATAATATCCCTCGCGCTGTAAAAATTCATGTAAATGAATAGTCTCTGGCTCGTTTTTTAA
>DATDZM010000031.1:0-2361 GCA_036516815.1 Minisyncoccota bacterium
AATATCTCGAGTGTTGGGATCATTTACCGCGGAGAGAGTCCCGACGAGATTTTTATTGAAGTAAAGGATGACGAGCATCCGATTGTATATGCTCGCCGAAAGCTATGCTTCATCGGGGGCAACTGGATCGGGGAGGGAGCGAAAAGTGATCGAGGGCCTCTTGACACTTTCAAACGTGAGCTCCGAGAGGAGCTCTCTTTCGATAGACCGATTAGGAGTTCAGTTGAGCTTAGGCTTCTTGGCATGGCGACGGGAACAGAAGAATTTAAGCCCTCGCCACAATCTACACAACCAACCGAGTTGGATAGACACCAGCTTGAGAACCTTAAGTTGGTGATTTGCCGAGGAATTGCCCCCTTCGGCACGTTCCTAAATACAGTGCCGAAAAAAGTGTTGGACGCGGCGGACCCGGAGAATAAGCGAGAGGGCTTTACAACTCTTGCCTGTTACTGGGTTTGCGCGTTGGATGAGGTACGTTGGCGCAGTCTTTGCCTCCTCCAAAAAAAGTTCGGTAACTTATCAAATGAATCATTGACCCTCATCACCACTCTCCATGAAATCATCGAGAGTGGTACGAGAATGTATGGACACGACCTCGCCCTCAAGAACTTTTTTATTGCCATGGGGTTCCCCGAGGCAAGAAAGATTGTGAACTACATTGAGTGCGAGGAAGTCGGTACCGCCCTAGCGACGTACGAAGACTATCTCGAACGTTATGAGGTGGTCAAGAGACCATAGTTTTCGGTCCGGTCATCGGCGCCTTGTGGAATTCGTGGTGAACGAATCAATCCGCAAGGCGCTTTTTCTTTCGCGATTTTCCTGCTACCCTTTAGTTGCTACTTTGTATAATACATAACCGATATGAATAATTTTGAGGAAAGGGTACTTAGGGTAGTAAAAACAATCTCCAAAGGAAGGGTTTTGACATACAAAGAGGTGGCGAGGAGGGCGGGGAGCCCAAAGGCTTCACGGGCAGTGGGGAACATTTTGAAGAAAAATTACAGCGCCTCCACACCATGTCACAGGGTCATTCACTCTGATGGGACTATCGGGGAGTATAATCGAGGGGCGAAAAAGAAAATTATGATGTTGAGAGGAGAGGGAGTAAAAATGGTAAAAAACAATAATGGATATGTTATACACAAAGCCGAGTGAAGAATTTAAGGGAAAATTTCTTGAGATAGTTGAAGATTCCCCTGAAATTCTAATAACTTCTCATAAAAATCCTGATGATGACTCAATCTCATCTGTTTTGGGACTCTACGCCTTTCTAAAAGAAAAGTTTTCAGGAAAAACGATACGTATAATGTACTCCTCCGACCCTAGAGACAGGTGGAGTTACTTTGAGAACTTTGAAAAAATTGAATTCGTCCCCGACATCGCGGATTACCTCCATCAGTTTAACCTTTTAATATGCCTTGATGGCGGGCAACATCACAGGTTCAGCGCCAGAAAAGAATCTTTAAGAGAATTTGCGGGAAAAAAGGTTTGTATTGACCATCATGGTTCTTCTCCAGACGATTTTGACCTCTCTCTCATTTCTCCGGAATGCACATCCACGAGCGAAATAATTTACAGGCTATTCTACCAAAACGAGAGTAATATTCCCCCGCGCGCGGCGGAAGTTATACTTCTCGGAATTTTAGGGGATACCGGCGTTTTTCAGTATATAAAGCCTCATCAGACAGAGATTTTTAAAATAGCAGAGAGACTTGTAACGGCAGGGAATATAAATATTCAAGCCTTGACCTCTCGCTACATGAATTATTCTGAAAGAGTGTTCTCTATTATTCGCGAGTTCATAGACCGAGCGGTTATTCATAAAACAGGGGAGTGGCCGCCATTTATATCATTTATTTTAGAAGATACGCTCTTAGATAATTCCGATTACACCAAGCAGGAAGTTAGCGACGCGGCGCATATCGCCATAGCTAACTTCGGAATAAATATAAAAGATGTAATGTGGGCAGTAGTGCTCTACCCGTCAGATAATGGAGATGTTAAAATTGGCCTTCGTTCCAAGCCAGAGGGACCTAATGTGCGCCAAATTAGCGAAGCAATGGGGTTAGGCGGGGGGCATGACAAGGCAAGCGGAGGAGTATTTAAAAAAACTGGACTGAAGAATTTGGAAGCGGGGGAGTGTTTAGAAAAAATTATCCATTGGCTTAAAAATAATAATCCCTCGGAGGCACAGGAAAATAAAAAGGAGTAAAAATTCCGATCCTCGTCTTGGGCTATACCTTACCGGAACGCATCCGGGAGGCTGTTAAAAATAACATAAGCATTACATTTTCCAGCTTTGAAAATCTTGAATTTATCCAAGCAAAAAAATTCGGCCGTAAATTAAAGATTCACCTAAAA
>DATDZM010000032.1:0-2075 GCA_036516815.1 Minisyncoccota bacterium
GGATGATATTGAGATGGAATACGCGAGGTCAAGCGGGCCGGGAGGCCAGAATGTAAACAAACGAGACACGGCGGTGAGAGTAATACATAAGCCGACCGGAATATCGGTGCACGTGAGCTCCGAACGCTCCCAGCTTCATAATAAAGAGAAAGCGATAGAGCTTCTGAAATCAAAGCTTTACGCCCGCAAGATAAAAGAGATGGAGAGCGAGAAGTCATCAATGAAAATCAGCAAAGTGGTTGAAGCCGAATGGGGGCACCAAATACGCTCATATGTCTTTCACCCCTACAAAATGGTAAAAGACCACAGGACGGGGGCTGAAACAAGCGATGTCGGCGGAGTCTTAAATGGAGAGTTGGATTTATTCATTGAGGCGGAATCAGCTCTTTAGTCTGCCTATAAGCTGACGAAGCTAAAACTTATAATCTAGTTAGAATGATTTACTACGATAAAGTTTCCAAAATTTATTCACCGACCTCGACCGCTCTTGAGGACGTTAGCCTTACCATTGAGCCAAACGAGTTTGTTTCTCTCGTCGGCCCATCTGGGGCGGGGAAGACGACACTTCTCCGCATGCTCCTGGCGGAAGAGAAGCCCACGTCGGGGACTGTTTTCTTTGAGTCTATAAATGTTCACAGTTTGCGCAGGAGTGAATTGCCGAAGTTGAGACGGAAGATCGGCATTGTCTTTCAGGACTTTAAGTTACTGCCCAATAAAACTTCTTACGAAAACATCGCTTTCGCCATGGAGGCGGCGGGGAAGACTCCGGAGGAGATTGAGTCTGACGTCCCGCAAGTGCTTGAACTCGTAGGCTTGATTGACAAAAGCTGGCACTTCCCTGAAGAACTCTCTGGGGGGGAGAAACAGCGCGTGGCGATCGCGAGAGCCATCATCAATCAGCCTGAAGTGGTGATTGCCGACGAGCCGACCGGGAACTTGGACCCAGTGAACACTTGGGATGTCATCAATATCTTGAAGAAAATCAACGAGCTCGGCACGACCGTTATTCTTTCAACGCACAACAAGTCGGTCATTGATTCCCTAAACAAGCGGGTGGTGACGATTGAGAAAGGGAAGATTATTCGTGATGATAAAAAAGGCCGTTATGTATTATAATAGAAATTAAGGCGTCTAAACCATGCTTGTAATTAAAATAAAAAGAATAATAAAGGCCGGTTTCTTCAACTTCTGGAGAAACAGCTGGGTTTCTCTGGCCACTGTCCTTATAGTTGTCATAACGCTTTTCATGATTGGGTCTCTTATTTTCGCGAGGGCGGTTCTTAAATTTTCTCTGAACTCCATACAGGAGAAGGTTGACATCAGCGTCTATTTCAAAAACGACGCCGGCGAGGGAGACATTCTCGGCCTGCGAGAAGCGGTGCTCAAATTGCCTGAAGTTAAGGACGCGACATATATCTCCAGCGACGAAGCCCTGGCCGAATTCAAAGAAAGGCATAAAAACAATACCTTGATAACCCAGTCTCTCGACGAGCTTGGTGAAAATCCTCTCGGGGCTTCCTTAAATATCAGAGCAAAAGAAATTTCGCAATATGAATCAATCGCCAAGTTTCTCGGAGATACCGACAAATCCGCCGGAGCAGACTCGATTATTTATAAGATAAATTATTTTCAAAACAAAACAGTCATCAACCGCCTTTCCCAGATATTAAGCTCCGCGAATAAGCTCGGGCTCACCTTAAGCGTCATCCTGATTGCCCTCTCAATCCTCGTAACATTTAACACTATCCGTCTCGCGATTTACACGGCTAAGGAGGAGATCGGGGTCATGCGCCTCGTCGGAGCAAGCAACAAATTTATCAGCGGGCCTTTTATAATTGAGGGGGTGATGTACGGGGTTATCGGGACCTTTGTAACTATGCTCATATACTATCCGCTCTCCTTGTGGCTCGGGCCGAAGTCGGAGATATTCTTTGGCGGGATGAATGTTTTTGACTACTACACCTCCAACTTCCCCCAGATATTTTTCATTCTTCTTGTAATTGGCGTCCTTCTCGGCGTTATCTCCAGCTCCATTGCCGTAAGGAGGTATCTCAAGGTTTAAAACTTTTATTGAC
>DATDZM010000033.1:0-6499 GCA_036516815.1 Minisyncoccota bacterium
TGTCCTGACCGTTAGACGATAGGGCCTCGCCCAAATGATAGCAAAATGGTATAGTAATCTCAATGTTTTTATACATTCTTTTGTCTTTAGTTGTAATCTTACTCCTCGCAGTTTTGTGGGTCGTAAGCAGACTTGTGAATAGAAAGAGTGCGCCTGATAACAACGCCCTTTTGATGCACGAGCAATTAAAAGAAATTAGAGGGACGCTGGACCAAAAGATGGGAGAATCAACAAGAATGCTTCAGGAACAATTTTATAGAAGCTCACAGCTCATCAAAAACGTTACCGAGGAACTGACGAGAGTGGGGGAAGGGCAAAAGCAAGTAATGAGCTTTACTGACCAATTGCGTTCCCTCCAGGATATTTTAAAAAACCCCAAACAGCGCGGGATTTTAGGAGAATATTATCTTGAGACGCTTCTCAAAAACGTTTTGCCTCCCGGGAGTTACCAAATGCAATACTCATTTTCCGACGGCTCTATCGTTGACGCGGTAGTTTTCGTAAAAGACAAGATCATCCCCGTTGACTCAAAGTTTTCTCTGGAGAATTATAATCGTTTGGTAGGAGAAAAGGACGAGGGGGAATGCGACCGCCTTGAGAAATTATTCAAGTCAGATTTGAAAAATAGGATTGACGAGACGGCAAAGTACGTAAAGCCAAGCGAGGGGACAATGGAGTTCGCCTTTATGTTCATCCCCCACGAGGCGATTTACTACGACCTGCTTATTTCGCAAGTCGGAGCGGTGAAAATAAATACCCAAGACTTAATAGAATACGCTTTCAAAGACAAGCATGTGATTATTGTTTCGCCAACGTCTTTCCTTGCCTACCTCCAAACAGTTTTGCAAGGCTTGCGGGGCATGCAGATAGAAGAGTCGGCTAAGGAAATCAGAAAGAATGTGGAGACGCTTTCCCGCCACTTGGGGAGCTATGAAGAATATCTAAAGAAACTTGGCGGTCACTTGGCGACATCAGTTAACACATATAATTTGGCCTACAAAGAATTCGGGAAGGTGGACAAAGACGTTACGCGCATTACGGGGGAGTCGTTTGATTCAGAGGTGGCCTTGATAGAGAAGCCCGGACTTGAAGATTAAGCTATTTTCTGTACAATAACAGAGTATGGCAAAAACAAAAAATAGGGAAGAATTAGCCGTGATTCAGACGGGAGGGAAGCAGTATATAGTCGGTGTCGGGGAAAAGCTGGAGGTAGAAAAGCTCTCTAAAAAGGCGGGAGAGACTATTACTTTTAAGCCCCTTCTTGTCGTAAATGGGGGGGAGGTTAAGGTTGGGAACCCCGAAGTGGAAGGAGGAGAAGTCAAGATGAAAGTGGAGGGGGAGAAACGAGGGAAGAAGGTCTCCATAGTAAAATTCAAGTCAAAAACCCGCTACCACAAAAGGCAAGGCCACAGACAGCCGTATACTATCCTTAGTGTTATAGATATAGATATTAAGTAGCCCTAGGCTGCTAAAATAGCCTCACTTTCTCCCCTCAAGAGCATGGAGAATAGTTTCCCTGTCGGAGTACTCCAATTCCGTCCCGGTTGAAAGGCCTCTCCCGAGACGAGTAACTTTTATGTGGGGGTACTTTTTTACAATAAGCGGGGCTGCCACCTTTTCTTCAATAAATTTGGCGGTATATTCCCCCTGTGTCGTCAGGCTCGTCCCTAATATTATTTCCCTAATATCTTTCCCCTCTTTCCCGATTTTCCTAAAAAGCTCTCTTAACCTTGCCTTTACGTCTTCCGAGCTATCCCTCTTCCCTCTAGTAATCGTGAGCGTACCTCCCAAGACAAAGTAAATTCCCTGATAAACCCCGGAAGATTCTATCGTCTCCAAATCTGTGTCTTTTTCAACGACCATGATAGCTCCGTGGTCCCGCCCTCCTCTCGCACAGATGGAGCACAAGTTCTCCCCACCGTGCTCACTCTCGTAAAACCCAAAACACGAAGAACATTCCCGGACCTCATTTTTCACTTCCAAAATGAGGCGAGATAATTCCCTGCGGAAGAGGTCGTTGCTTTTAGCGAGGAAGTAAGCAAAGCGCTTGGCCTGTCTTGGACCAATGCCTGGAAAGGATAGAAACTTTTCAATAAGTCGCTCAAGAATCATAAAGCATCAAAATTGCCTTTTTCGATGCTGGAGAAGCATACTTTCTGAGGATTAAAATAAAGGTCTACCTTGCCAGTTGGGCCGTTTCTGTGCTTCTCAATTAAAATTTCCACTAGGTTAGCCTTCCCGCTTTCGTCGTCTTTGTTTTTATTTTCCCTATAGATAAACATTACTACGTCGGCGTCCTGCTCAATTGAACCTGAATCGCGAAGGTCAGAGAGGCGGGGGCGCCCGCCGCGATTCTCAATCGCTCGGCTTAATTGAGACAGGGCAAGGATGGGGACGTTGAGCTCTCTCGCCAAAGATTTCAAGGAACGGGAAATTTCCGTGATTTGCTGGACGGTGCTCTCCATCTGCCTTCTCGGCACCATGAGCTGTAAGTAATCAACTATAATGAGACCGAGGCCGTGCTCTGCTTGAAGGCGTCTCGCCATGGAGCGCATTTGCATGATATTATTTGACGCCTCGTCATCAATAAAAATCGGAGCAGAGGCCAGAGTGCTTAAAGCATCGCTGATTCTCTGAAAATCACTTTCGTTTGAAAGCTGGCCCGTGCGTAACTTCCACGCGTCAACATGAGCCTCGGCGGCGAGAAGCCTGTCCACGAGCTGTTGAGAAGACATTTCTAAGCTAAAAATACCCACTGGGATATTTGACCTGCAGGCGACGTTCCTCGCTATATCAAGAGCCAAGGCCGTCTTGCCCATTGACGGGCGGGCGGCGAGGATTACCAAATCCGCTTTTTGAAGGCCAGCGAGCTTATTGTCAAGGTCATGGAAACCGGTCGGCACGCCCCGAAGTTCCCCTTTACGCTTATGCAGACGGTCAATGCGCTCCCACGCTTCCTCCAAGGCGTGCTTTACGTTTAAGAATCTCTGCTTTAAGGACATTCGGGTGATGCCGAAAATCTTCTTCTCCGCTTCGTCAAGGACGCTATCAAGCTCCTCCTCCTCGTTATAACCAAGTTGGGAAATATGGTTTGATGATTCTATAAGGTTGCGGAGAATGCTTTTTTTATGAACTATTTCCGCGTAATGTTTGACGTTTGATGCCGAAGGGACGCTGTTTACCAACTCTGAGAGATAAGCTTTGCCGCCGATGTCAGTGAGAATATTTTTTTCGGAAAGCTTTGAGGAAAGTGTCAAGATATCAATCGGTTCTTTCGCTTCAAAAAGGTCAAGCATTGCTTCGTAGGTCATGCCGTGCTTGGAGTGATAAAAATCTTCGGGGTGGAGAATGTCCACAATTATATGCATCGCTTTCGGGTCTATCATCAAAGAACCGAGGACGGACTTCTCCGCGTCCATATTTTGCGGTGGCACCCGCAGGCTGGCGTTTGTTATAATTGAGTGCGGCGCTAACGACATAAGATTACTCCGTATATTAGCACAATTTTATTTTTGTCAAACAGTTTTTTTTCTAATCTCGTAACCCTTCTCCTCATCGCGGATTTCATAACCGAGATTCTCAATTTCTCTTCTCAACTTATCGGACTCCTCCCAGTTTTTATTTTTCCTAGCTTCCTCGCGCTTATTCGCGAGCGTGATAACCTCTTCAGGTATAATTTCGTCAGTCCCAATCACTTCTTTAATTTTCAACCCAAAAACTTTATCAAAATCTAATATAGTGGCGAGTTTGTCCTCGTCATTTATGTCCTTTTTGAGGACCTCTTGAAGCACAGCCATAGCTTGGGGGGTGTTGAAATCATCACTTATAACTTTTATAAACTGGTCTCTCAAATCTTTATCTACTCCTCCAGTCTCGTCCTGTTGGGACGAGCCTATCTCTCCTTTTAGACTTTTTACCCTATCATAGATATGTTTTAGCCCGCTCTCCGCACCCTCAAGCGCCCCCCAAGTAAAATTCTGCTTTGACCTATAATGCGCTTGGAGGAAGAAGTAACGCAAAGCTAAGGGATTAAATCCTTTTGCCTTAACTTCCTCTAAACTATATGAAGTGCCTTCGGACTTTGCCATTTTTTTATCCTCCACCGTCAAGTGCTCATTGTGCAGCCAATAATTTACGAAGGGCGCCTCGTTCGCGGCCTCGCTCTGGGCAATTTCGTTCGTGTGATGTATGGGAATATGTTCAACCCCTCCCATGTGAATATCCAAAGTAGGGCCAAGATATTTTTTAGACATTGCCGAACATTCAATGTGCCAGCCGGGAAATCCTCTGCCATTCTCTACGAGAGGGGAGTGGAATGGGCCCTCCCAAGTTTGGAGAGCGTTTTTGTGCGCGCCGGCTTTGAAAAACCATAAAGCAAAATCACGGTGGTTGCGCTTTTCAGCGTCTTCAATATGACCCGCGCCTGCTCCTTCTTCCAACATTCTTTCGTCTTGGCCAGAGAGACGGTTATAGTTATCAGCCTTAGAAACTTCAAAATACACGGCCAAGCTTGTTTCGTAAGCGTAGCCTTTTTCAAGGAGAACCTTTACCATCTCAATTATTTCCGGTATAAATGCCGTCGCTCTGGGTTTGAAGTTCGGTTCAAGGATGTTCAATTCGCGGATATCATCCTCAAAAACTTTTATGTATTTCTCGGCTATCTCTTTCGGAGGAAGTCCCTCTTGCCTCGCGCCTTTTTCCATCTTGTCTTCCCCCTCATCTTCGTCGCTTACTAGATGGCCGACGTCAGTGTAATTGCGAACAAAAGTAACTTTATAACCCAAGTAATGAAGCGACCTTCGGATAATATCTCCCATCACCATAGCCCTTAAGTTCCCAATATGTTGAGTCCAATAAACAGTCGGACCGCATTGGTAGAAAGAAACCGCGTTTTCTTTTTGCGGTTTGAATTCTTCCATCCTTCTCCCCAGAGTATTAAAAATCTTCAGCATATTAAACAATTTTTATATCCACCTTTTTTTCTTGAACAAAGTGTAAAGACTGACAGCCGCTACGACAACTATAGCCAAAATAATCCAAAAATCTCCTCTCGCCCCCACGATCGGGATATTCATCGCTCTGGTGGAAAAAAGGCCGATTATGAGCATGAGAGGGAAAGTGGAGAAAGCCATAATGGTAAGGGTCTTAATAATCTCATTTGTTCTGTGGGAGAGGAGAGAGTCGTTTGTGTCCTGCAGAGATTCTATCGTCTCTTTGTTATTTTCAAGCATGTGCCACAATTCCAAAAACGCGCCGGTGATAAAACTTATGTATATGGCGTAATCCCTGCCGAAGAAATTCTCTCCCGGGATTTTGAAAGAAGACAAGATTTCGTGGTGCGGATGGATTGTCCTTCGAAAATCCAAAATATCCGTGCGCACGTGGGAAATCCTCCTCACCAAGTCGTGCTTTGAAGAATTCTTGTCAAATATCTCCTCTTCAATGGCTAATATCTTCGCTTGGATTTGGCTAAGCTCTCCGACCGAGTGTTCGTACATCTGCTTCACTATGTGGAAGAAGAGTAAACCACTGCTTCCTCCTACTCCTTCAAGGCCGGGCATGGAGTTTGTCTCAAACATTCTCCCCAGTTCGTGCAAGACATTGATTTCCCTGTAATGGGTCGTGACCAGAAAATTCTTCCCCACGATAAAATCAATCTCCGAATTGGCGTAACCCTTCTTTGTTTTGTCATAAACGGGGAAGTGGAGAATAAGATAAATGATATCCTTGTAAACATCTACTCTGGGGCGAAGGGAAAGATAGAGAAGCTCCTCGGCAACGAGGGGGTGAATTGGATATTTTTTCATCACAGCGCGAATCTCATCTGAAGTGGGGCTGTCCAAGTCGGTCCAAACCAATTTTTTGTACTTATAGGTTGTAAGCATTTGTAATTATTATAGCAAAAATAGAAAAGCAGGAGTAGCTACTCCTGCTTTATCTGAATCTAAGGCCACTCCGTGGCCATATGTTGTAAAAATAAACCATGGGGACGCATTGTACACAAATCAAGGCTATAGCCTGAGAATATGTACAATAGAAATAAGGATAAAAGAAGTAAACATTTTATTGTTTGACCCGCGGAGACTAATTTGCAATAATGGGGAGGTGAAAATGAGGAACAAAATTTTACTTTCCGCTTCTGGTGTCGTGCTTCTCGCGGGGTCATTCGCGGGAGGCATTTTTTTTGGCTATCGGATGAGACCCCAAGTAGAGAGAGTTTATAACCTCGTGCATAAGGAGGATAAGAAGCCAGCGGAGGTTGATTTTGCCCCCTTCTGGAGCGCCTGGAACGAGCTCCACGAGAAATATATCGGGAACACCGATTTGAGCCCCGAGAAGCTCGTCTGGGGCTCTATAGAAGGCATGGTGAAATCACTGGACGATCCTTATACCATATTTTTCCCTCCCGCCGAATCAAAGGCTTTTGAGGAAACAATAGCGGGTAATTTTGAAGGAGTCGGCATGGAAATCGGGACAAGAAATGGGGTTTTGGTTGTCG
>DATDZM010000034.1:0-4149 GCA_036516815.1 Minisyncoccota bacterium
CCGGCCAAAAGATTCTATTCATGCCGGACAGATTCTTGGGAATAGTCATGAAGACCAGAGCCCTGCGGTTACTTGAAGCCGAGGGCGTCCATGTTGATCCGAACCTGATTGAAATCTACGACCAAAAATTCGGAGGATTCAATGCCTGCTGCTATGTCCATGAAAAGCTTGGCAACGACTCTATCCTCGTCGCCATGGCCGAGAATCCCGACGCTGAACTGATGATTCACCCCGAATGCGGATGTTCCTCTTTCTGCCTGATGCAGGTCGAGGAAGGAACGATCCCTCACGGAAAAGCATTTTTCCTTTCGACAGAGCAGATGATCCAGAGAGCTATCGCTTCAAGCGCGAAGAAATTCATTGTCGCCACTGAAGCAGGCCTAGTATATGCCCTCCGTAAAAGACTTCCGGACAAAACATTCATTCCCGTTTCAACCAATGCCCATTGTGATTTCATGAAGGGCAACACCTTTGAAAAGCTGATCCGGTCCCTGCGGGAAGATCGCCTCGAGATCGTGATCTGCAACAACTGCCCAAGGTGTCTAGATCCAACGACTCCCTACGAAGATGAAAACGTAATCCATATCCCCCGCCGTATCGCCGAAGCGGCTAAAGCGGGAATCGACAGAATGCTGGCCATCCAATAATCAATTGGCGCCCCTCACAGGGCGCCAATTTTATTCTGCTTTATGTTGTTGGAGCCGTTCTTTATGTATTTGAGCCGCCACCTCAATTCTTTTTTTAATCCGAGCCAGAAGGTCGGGGTCATTTTTTTCAAGATCTAAAGATTCTATCATGGAAATGAGCCTAAGCTCATCTTCTTCGGTTGCTTCAGCTAAGCTTCTGATAAAATCGGGGGTAAAAATCTCGGCAAACATTGACTCGAAATCGGGATCGCTTAAATCCTCGCCTTCGATCTTCCCGCGAACTATGGCTTGCCAGACCATTTGCTTTGAAAACCCCGTTTCGTTAGCTATTTTTGAAATCATAGCATCCACAAGACTTGTCGGTAGAATATATGATTTTTTAGTCTCATCCGAGTCGTAGTAGGCTTGAGCTTTCTTATACTCATATGAATCGGGGTGGGATTTAAAATAATCAACAGTTAACTCTTGAGTTATTTTTTCCGTTACCCCCTCGTCAAAGAGACAGTAAGCAATATCCTCAAACGCTTCCGGGCCAGTTTCAACATGAAGCTGTGTGTAGCCGGATTGTATGTTGACTCTCAAAAAGCCGTCACTGTCGCGCTCGAAAAGGCCAGCACATTTATTCCTGGATACGGCATGAATTTCCTCATGTATAATAATATGAATAATGTTTGGTAATAATGTTCTCTCGGTACTTACGGATTTTATCTTATCCAGATCGATAAAAATTTGATTGGCATTATTACGATAAATCGCCACATCCCCGTCAGTTCTTCCGGGAACAACCGATTCCGGACCCAAAAAATTAATCTCTTCTGGACTCTTTCCGGACTTTGAGAGCAAAGTTTCCATTCTTCTCTTTATCCACTGAAAATCGATCCGGGCAAGCAAGGATTCCAGTTCCGGATTTTCTTTTTTGGCCGCTTCGGCTCTCTTACGATAAACCAATGCTCTACTTTTAAGCCGTTCCGGGTCTTCGGGTTCGCCTGATTTTTTATAAAATTCTACGGGCATTGCTAAGAATTTATCTTTTTGGCCAAGAAGTCTTTCAATTGCCGGAATGACTGGCCGCGATGGCTTAATGAATTCTTATCCTCGCCGGACATTTCAGAAAAAGTTTTGTTATAACCTTTAGGGATGAAGACGGGATCATAAGGCAAGCGAGGATGAGCTTTGCCTCTAGGCTCCAAAGCTATGCTACCCTCAACTTTACCGCTAAAGGCCCAGTATTTGCCGTCCGGAGCTCGGAGAATAGCCACTGATTCAAACCAGGCATCCCGCTTGCCCTCAGGAACATCCTTCATCTTGGCGAGGAGATATCTTACCCGCTCTTCTCCGGAAGTATTTTCTCCGGCCCAGCGAGCTGAATAAATACCCGGCGCGCCATCAAGAGCTTTGACGCAAATTCCCGAGTCATCAGCCATTGCCCATTCTCTCGTTCGCTCGCCTATAAAATTTGCCTTCTTCAGAGCATTTTCTTCAAAAGTTTTTCCATCCTCAACAACATCTTCTGTTACTCCGGCCTCATCCGCACTCAATATCTCAACATCAAAATCTTTTAATATCTTCCTTACTTCCTCAACCTTGCCTTGATTGTGAGTGGTAAAAATTATTTTCATCCCGTTAGAGCCAGGAAGCGCCTTAATCTATTCTTTAGATAGCGTTTACCCATGCCTGTCTTAAGATAAATTTCTCTGTCTCGAGCATCTTGTTTGTTTTTACACATTTCGCAATATACTAGTTCGAATGGGCCTCTGCCTTTTGTCCATGACTTATATTTACCCTCGCTATGCTCCTTAAGGCGCTTCCGTAAATCCACCGTAAAGCCCGTGTACCAACGCTTATCCTTAACACTTTGTATTACATAGACATAGTAGAACATATTGGCTCTAACGGGACCAGAAAAAATTTTTGATTTTATTTTTCATTTTCTGCCATTCCGGATGCCCGCTGAAAACCATATCCGCTCCGATAACAAGCAAAATAGAACCTGGCGTAAATGGCGTCAGGGCTATAATAAGTCCGATAATTATAAACAGCCAACCGAGAAGTTTTTTATGGCGGGATAAGAGCATTTTAATCATGGGTTTCTTCTTTTGGTCTAGAGAGGATGGCTCCATCTTTAGAGTCAAAATGCAGTCGTTTAGTTTCAGCCATCTTTTTCGGGCTTGTCTCTGGCGGAATTGTCAAAGAGAAATCCCCGACCTTATCGAGATCAAATTCAAGTTTCATAGCTCTGCCCCGTTGGAGTTTTAATCTTTCATATTCCGAAAAAGTCTGGCCAAGAAAGGAGCCTTCATATACTCGTTGTGGCGACATGCCGGCATGAGTAATTTCTCCGTGAGTTATAGCCACAAAAACAGGTATTTTACCTCTAAATTTTCCGCCGGAGCCTTCCTCGCTGATCTTTTTTAACAAAGCCTCTTTATCTATGGAGGCAAAATAGCTAAGAAATTTTTTAAAGCGCCCGCCTTGAGGCTGTTCCTCGCCCTCATTCTCTATACTATAATCCGGCTTCGGGGCATAATATCCGTGCTCTACTTTATTATCGAGGCCTACGACCGGAGATGTATCACTGCCGCTTCTTAACATTTCTATAACCGGAGATTCTGTTTCCAATACTTCGATGCCATGTTCTTGAAAATATTTTTCTAAAACCTTTGCGCTCGATAATGTTCTAGCCCGAGGGCTGGATAAAAATACAACAATATTTTTATCGGGATCAATCTCCTGAGCAATTCTTGACGCCGTATCCAATAGAACCCTCTCTCCTTTAGGAGTTATGTCCCAGATATCCGGATCCCACTTCCCCTCTCTTTTAACTGTTTCGCGCTCCAGATAATTGGTCTCACCGTGCCGAACGACGAAAAGCTTTAAAAAGCGAGGAGCCTCGTCAGTCTCCGGGGTTTTTATTGTTTCCTGTTTAGACATAGTAACTCCCGAGTGCTTCTTGAAACATTTTTACGATATCGTCACTCCTTTGTCTTAAGGCCTTCTTAAGATACGGGGCTTCGCCGCCGGCTTCCATTACTTGGCGATAAGTTTCAATAGCATCTTGGGTCTTTATATAATCCGAGGAGCCCTTTGGCAGTCTGGCTAATTCTTGCTCCAGTTCTCCTATTAGAGCTTCCGCATCATCAACTGACCTCTGGCCCTCAAGATATTGAGCCTGGGTTACAAAAGTATCTATATTAGAATCTTCGACTACGCGCCTAAAATTCATCAGTAGATCCCTCATAAACATTTTATCAAGAATATGAATTTTACCATTTTTTATCTTCACAAAATTATCATAGGCCTCATTAACCGGTTGACCGGGAAACTGGGGATTGGAAAGAATAACCTGAAGCTGGGCTATATCAAAACGGTCGGGAAATCCTTTGTACCCCCCCCTGGCTCTCGAGAAGACGCTCGCCCCGTTATCAATGAAGGCGACGTCATTTGCTACCCCTGACAATCCGTCCCCTCTACGGAACATAAAATTCCAGGGAGTTCGGTCGTA